>JAZOWJ010000217.1:0-4563 GCA_045659125.1 Acutalibacteraceae bacterium | reverse complement strand
ATTGTTATTGCAGAAATCGTTGCGGCAGAAGGCATCGGTGAAGCCGATGCTGCACTGGCTGACACACTTGCACTGATTTCATACGGTGTCGGACAGGTTGTCAGCGGCTTTCTGGGTGACCGCTTCAAGCCCAAGACCCTCATCACCTGCGGTCTGACCGCCACCACCATCATCAATTTCCTGATGGCAATGGTGCCCGACCCCTACATCCGCGCGGTGCTGTGGTGCATCAACGGCTTTGCACAGTCCATGCTGTGGCCGCCGCTTGTTCGCATTATGGCTGCAGCCATGAGCGAAGAGGCCTACAGCAAGACCTGCGTGAATGTCAACGTGGCAGGCATCGGCGGTACAGTCTTTGTTTACCTGACCGCGTCACTGATCTGGATACCTTTTTTCTCATGGAAATATGTGTTCATATTCTCGGCACTGCTTTGTACGGTTATCGACATACTGTGGATCGTGCTGTCGCGGAACACACCCCAGCCCGGGCCGACAATCCGCAAAAAGGCGGATGCTGCTCCCGAAAACAAGCTCAATGCAAGGGTGCTGCTGTCTTCGGGCATTCTGCTGATTGCGGTTGCCATTATCATGCAGGGTATGCTGCGTGACGGTGTTTCCACCTGGGTGCCGTCATTTATGATGGACACCTTCGGGGTCGATTCACACAATGCCATTCTCAAATCCGTGTTGATTCCGATTCTCGGCATGGTATTCCTGAAGATTGCGCAGTTTGTGCAAAAAAAATTCTTCTCGGACGAAATCATTGCCGCAACGGTTATTTTTGCCGCCGGCTTTGTGTTCAGCGCACTGCTGTTCTTCTGCTACGATAAAAATGAGTATATTTCCCTTGCCCTTGCAGCCATCATCACGGGCTGCATGCACGGTGTAAACCTGTTTCTTGTTTGCGTTGTACCTGCAAAGTTTGAAAAATACGGCATTGTTTCCACCATGTCGGGTCTGATCAATTCCCTGACCTATGTCGGCAGTGCCCTTGCAACGCAGGGCTTTGCAATGACAAAGCAGTATTCGGGCTGGACTGTGACCATCGGAAGCTGGCTTCTGATTGCCGGTGTGGGCATTGCCTGCTGTATCCTTGCATACAGACCGTGGAAAAAATTCAAGGCAAGATAATTTTATTCTCAAGGGACTGCAAAAAACAGTCCCTTGTTTTTTTATTTTAAGGTTGATTTTAATAATTATATTATGCTATAATTAGTTTATATATTTTTTGAATAAAGGAGTTTTTACAATGGCAGATAAAGTAAGAGTCGGCGTCATCGGTTTGGGCAACATGGGTTCAAGCCACCTGAACAACTATGCAAAGGGCCTTATGCCTGAAATCGAAATCACCGCAATTTGCGACATTGACGAAAAGAAAATTGCACCCGCACTTGAAAAAGCACCCGATGCAAAGGTCTTTGACAACGCAACAGATCTTATTAACAGCGGTATCGTGGATGCTATTCTCATCTGCACTCCGCATTATTTCCATCCCCCCATGGCAATTGAAGGTCTCAACGCAGGTCTTCATGTTATGAGTGAAAAGCCCGCAGGTGTTTACACCAAGCAGGTCCGTGAGCTCAACGAAGTCGCTGCAAAGAGCGACAAGACCTTTGCCATCATGTTCAACCAGCGCACCAACTGCGTTTACAGAAAGGTACGCGAAATGGTGCAAAGCGGTGAATACGGCGAAATCCGCCGTGTCAGCTGGATCATCACATCCTGGTTCCGTACCCAGGCCTACTACGCATCCGGCGGATGGCGTGCTACATGGGCCGGTGAAGGCGGCGGTGTTATGCTCAACCAGTGCCCCCATCAGCTTGACCTGTGGCAGTGGATCTGCGGCATGCCTGCAAAGGTGCGTGCAATCTGCCACGAGGGCAAATGGCACGATATCGAAGTAGAAGACGATGTTTCCATCTATGTTGAATATCCCAACGGTGCAACCGGCACCTTCATCACCACCACCGGTGACTGCCCCGGCACAAACAGACTTGAAATCACCCTCGACAAGGCAAAAATCGTCATTGAGGATGACAACATCAAAATGTTCCGTCTCAACGGCTCCACCACTGAAGGCATTTACAACTCCGGTGACGGCTTTGCAAAGCTGGACGGCGAATGGGTCGATGTGGAAACCGACGGCCTGAATCCGCAGCATGTCGGCGTTATGAACGCATTTGCTGCACACATCCTGCGCGGTGAAGACCTTGTTGCAGGCGGCGAGGAAGGCATCAACGGCCTGACCATTTCCAACGCAGCATTCCTTTCAAGCTGGCTTGACAAGGAAATCGTGCTTCCCATTGACGAAGACCTGTTCTATGCAAAGCTGCAGGAAAAGATTGCAAACTCCACACATGAAAAGGTTGTTGTGGAGCAGGTGCATAAGGACATGTCCTCCACTTACTAATTCCGAAAGGCGGAAACGCAAATGTTATTTTCACAGGATATCGGCATTGACCTGGGTACCGCAAATACCCTGGTCACTGTCAAAGGCAAAGGCATCATCATCCGTGAGCCCTCCGTGGTGGCACTCGATGTGCGCATGACTCCGCCCAAGGTGGTGGCTGTCGGTGAGGAAGCCAAGCGCATGATCGGCAGAACCCCCGGCTCGATCACGGCCGTGCGTCCTCTCAAGGACGGTGTTATTTCCGATTTCAATATGACAAGCGACATGCTTCGTGCATTTGTACGCAAGGCAATGGCCGGAAATCCCATTGCCCGTGTGCGCGTTATGATTACCATTCCGTCAAGCGTGACGGAGGTGGAGCGCAAGGCTGTGCATGATGCAGCAAAAAATGCAGGTGCACGATATGTCAGCCTCATTGAAGAGCCCATGGCTGCAGCCATCGGTGCAGGATTGCCCGTTGCAGAGGCAACAGGCAGCATGATCGTTGACATCGGCGGCGGCACCTGCGAGGTAGCCGTTATTTCCCTCGGTGATATCGTCACCTCCCGATCCATCCGCATGGCAGGCGACAAATTTGACGAAGCCATTATTGCTTATGTGCGTCGTAAATACAATCTGCTCATCGGTGAACGCACGGCAGAGGATCTCAAGCTTTCCATCGGCTCGGCATATCCGTACACAGGCGAGAGCAAGGTGACCGTTCGCGGCAGAAACCTGCTTGACAGCCTGCCGAAGAATGTTGAGATTTCCGCAGAGGATATCCGCGAGGCACTCGAGGATCCGCTGACACAGATTGTGGAAACCGTGCGCACTACACTTGAAAAAACACCGCCCGAGCTTGCAAGCGACATTGTAGACAGAGGCATCATTCTTTCCGGAGGCGGAGCACTGCTGCGCGGTCTGGACAAGCTGATTGCGAAGGAAGTCGGCATTACGGTCAAAATTGCAAAAAATCCCTTGGATTGTGTTGCTGCAGGCACTGCCATTTGTCTTGAAAAAGACAATCTGCACATCGGCGGAAAGAGAAACGGTTAAGCCATGCGGACATTTTTTAAGAGTACAAAATTCAGATGCATTCTTGCCTTGTGCATGGCGCTTGCACTCGGTGTGATAACCGCTGCACTCACCCATGACAGCACATCTCCGCTGACCAAGGCAGTATCCGTAGTGATGACCCCGCTGCAAAGCATTTCCACAGCCCTGCAGGAAAAAACAAGAAATTTCGGAGCGCATTTCCGTTCCTCAGGTGCATACATGGAGCAGATTGCAGAGCTGGAAAGTCAGATTGCGGACTACCGCAATCAGCTGGTGGATTACGAAAATACGCTGCAGAAGCTTGAAAGCTATGAGGCATTTCTGGATATTCAGAAGAACAATTCCGATTTTACCTATTGTGCAGCCTCCGTCATTTCCCGTGACGGAACGGATGTTTACAATTCCTTCACCATCAACAAGGGCTCCGCAGACGGCATCGAGGTTGGCATGCCCGTGGTTTGCGGCAACTACCTTGTCGGCAGTGTAAGACAGGTCAATCCGACCTCCTGCACGGTGCACACGGTGCTTAACCCTACCCTTTCCATCAGTGCGTATGAAATCCGCACAGGTGAGGAAGGCTTCGTCACAACCGATACGGCTCTTGCCATGCAGGGAAAATGCAAGCTTTCCAGATTGAGCATGGGCACGGCGGTCGGCTCGGGCGGCATTGTCTGCACATCGGGTCTGGGCGGCAGCTATCCGCGTGACCTGATTATCGGCACCGTCGAAACCATCAAAAACGAGGAAGCGGATATTTCCGCTTATGCCGTTATGGTGCCCGGCATCAGCATTACAAACATTCTTGAGGTTTTTGTAATTACCTCATTCAACTAACGCAAGCAGAGGAAAAACAGTGCACACACAACGAACAAAAATTCTGACAATCAGACGGCTTCTTCTTGCAGCCGTCGTCATAATCGGCGCGCTGGTGCAGAATTGTGCAATATCCGTCGGCGGTATACAGATTTGTATTCTGATACCGCTGTGTGTGATTATTGCCATGTTTGAAAAAGAGTTTGCAGGCATTTTTTATGGCATTCTGGCAGGCTGTCTGTGGGATGTTTCAACAACCACCGCAGACGGCATGAAAGCCCTTTTCCTTGCCCTGACAGGCTGCA
>JAZOWJ010000216.1:0-6071 GCA_045659125.1 Acutalibacteraceae bacterium | reverse complement strand
CTTCAGGATTTTTTTCAGCGATTGTAGGAATTTTCACTGCATCAGACAAATTCTTTCTGAATCGCTCCAAATTTACGGATTCCGGCGTGTATTCAACAGGCTCTTTCTTTTCAGGCTTGTACTTCGCTGCACGAATTGCATTGATTCCGCAAAGCGCAGAAACAGCAGCAGCTGCACCAATCATTTTCTTTTTATTCATTTTGCTCACCCTTTATTTTTTCTTTCTTTTAGTTATAACTTCATAACCCTTTACTATGCGTATATTACGATTTTTTACATTTTTCGCTCCGGAAAAAAAGTACTTAAAAACAAATAATCCGAGGCCGGAAAGGACAAAAATACCTGCAATAATAATAAAAACCGGATGCGTAAAAAGATCATGCAAGCTCTCGCTGATAAATTTAGAATAACTGCGTTCCACATCAAAAGATGCAACAAGATCAACCCTTGCAATTTCATCGTCGGCATAATATATGGCAGCCGTACCAAGTACATCACCCTTATGTACAGGAGCATCCACTTCTGATTTTGTTAACTCATCAATTGCACGGATATAAACTGAATCAGCATCCACTCCTTCAGGTACAAGCGCACTGACTTCAACCATAGGAACCAAGCTGACATAATCATAATCTGCAGAGTGATTTACCTTTACTTCATCAACAACAGTAGATGTTCTTACAACAACACGAAGCTTTACATTGTCGAATATCCAGTCATATAAACGCTCGGTGTCAACCATTGCCATATTTTCGTTCTTTTCATCTTCATCAAAATCGACAGTAGGGCCTGCAAGAACAACAGACAGATAAGAATAACCGTCTTTAGTTGCGGTTGAAACTACATAACCAACATTATTACTGTCGGTAGCAACCTTACCGTTTTCAATTTCAGAACGATAATAGTCAGGGTAATTATAATCCATACAGAGATTGGTTGTATGCAGATATCGGGTTTCGTAATACAGGTTTGTCGGGGGCATTTTGTAGTAATCCATGCCTGCGAGCTGTGCAAAATAATCATTGGATATGCACTTCTCATAAATCTTTGCAAAATCCCTTGCGGTCGTGTACTGATCCATATCCTCAAGACCGTTTGCATCTGCAAAATGCGTGTTTTCACAACCAAGCTCTGCAGCAAAAGCATTCATTTTATCAACAAAAGCCGTAAGCGATTCACCACCGAAATGATAAGCAAGTACATTACCGGCATCTGCAGCATTGGCTATCATCATGCAATAAAGAAGCTCTTGCACCGAAATCACTTCACCGACAAGAATACCAACTCTTGTGCATGAAACACGGTCAAGTGCCCTGATGGGTGTTGCAGGCACAGCAATTGTCTGTGAGTAATCCTCGCACATTGTAATAACAAGATATGCCGTAACAACCTTCGCCAATGAAGAGCAGTTAACAATTTTATCAATGTTTTTTTCGTAAATTACAGTTCTGTCAGCATCAAGGCTGTAAACATAAGCGACCTCAGAATCTGTCTTGACTGCACTTGTGAAGGCAGCATTTGCAAAAAAGCTTGTGTTTGAAACAAAAATTGCAAAAATAATTAAGAAAAGTGTTAACTTTTTCATAGACAAGCACCACCAAATGATGTATTATAAAAAGGAATTAAATATTTTGAGAGGAAATGAAATGATATATATTACAGGAGATATGCACGGAGATGAAAACCGCGTATCAAAAAGCAGATTGCACATGATGAAAAAAGGCGATACACTTATCGTCTGCGGTGATTTTGGTTTTTTATGGGATGATTCCCAGAAAGAAAAAACAATCAGAAAAAAACTTGAAAAACGAGATTATACAATCTGCTTCATCGACGGCACTCATGAAAATTTTTCCTTGCTGAACAGCTTCCCCGTCGTCGAATGGAACGGCGGTCTGGCGCATAAGATACAATCAAACATCTACCACCTTATGCGAGGTCAGATGTACACTATAGACGGAAAAAGAATTTTCACAATGGGTGGCGGTGAATCGCCGGATGTTGATATCCTCGAGGGTGACATCAGCCAAAATGACAAGGCAGCAATTCCGACCGACAGAGAATTGCTTGACGGCGTCAACAGAATGGAACAGGCCGGATTTGTATGCGATTACATCATCACACATGAGCCACCGTCAAAAATCAAGGATTTTCTTTTACTCGGCGAACGCACCCCGAGCCGTATAACTGCACTGAATGCTTATTTTGATGAATTGCAAGCCCAATGCACATACAAATGTTGGTATTTCGGCAGCATGCATATTGATAAATACATTTCAGCATCACAGTGTGCTGTATTCAAAACAATTATCAATGCAAGAACGGGCGAAAGATTATAAGCTTACTTTGCCAATTGCAACAAACCGACAACCGCTTCCTGCGGAGTATAGCCACCGGGTGTACGGTCAAAATTCTTAACAGGACTTGTCCAACGAGAACAAAATTCTTCAGCCTCTTGCCCGGTAATTTCAACAGATACAGCCGTCAAGGAAGAAATTATTTCATTGATGCCGTTTTTATCTGTATCAAACAACTGACAAACCGCTTCGAGCTTTTCGTGGCGGTATTTTTCTGCCTTTTCAAGCAATTGCGGATGAAACGCTGTACATGCTTTACCGTGCGGAACATTAAATTTTTCAGTCAGAATATAACCGGCTGTATGCGGAAATGCAGTACCCGTCACATTGATAGCAAGTCCTGCATAAAGTGAAGCGGCATACAATTCATTTCGCATCTGCAAATCAATTTCACAATCAGGATTTGCTTCCAATATTTTAAGATTCTTCCAAAGCAATTTCAATGCATGCATTGCATACAATTCCGATATATCATTTGCAGTTGATGCAAAATATGACTCCAGAGCATGGGCATAAGCATCAAGAGCGGTAGAAACGGTAATATTATAATTTGCAGTACATGTATATTTTGCATCGCAAAAAGAAGCAACAGCATAACAGTCCGGACCTGAAATACTTTTTTTAAAGCCACTTGCATCAGTCAGAACAGCAACACCTGTTACCTCACTACCGGTTCCTGCAGTAGTACCTACAAGATACAACGGAAGCCTTTTTGCAGGACTTTGCCTTGAATAGATTGCCATGCAATCAAGGCTATCATTACATGCAAAAATAGCAACAGCCTTAGCAGCATCCTGCGCAGATCCTCCACCTATTCCGACAATAAAGTCAGCACCGAAATCACGTGCCAGTTTTCCGGCTTCAAAACAGGATTCAACTGACGGATTTTCGGTTATTTCAGCAAAAACACGATATTGAATATGCAGTTTATTCAAAACAACTGTTACGTCTGCAAGAGCACCGCATTTTGCAGCACCGCTTCTGCCTGTAATCAAAAGGCACTTTTTACCTGCCTTTTGCCAGATGTCCAAATTGTTTGCTACACAATTTTCACCGCAAATTACTTTTACAGGCATATAACCATTGAGTAATAATTGTTCCATATTTCTGCTCCTTATAAATTTGATATCTATTATAACTAAGGTTATTTAAAAAGTAAATTGTTTTTTTAATTTTTTTAATATTTTCTTGACAAATGCATGCTATGAGCGTAAAATCAGTTTAATAATAACGAAAGGTTGGGTTTTTTATGGCGAAATACATTCTTTCACTGGACCAGGGTACAACCAGCTCCCGTGCAATTATTTTTGATCGCAACGGAAGCATTGTCACCAAAGCTCAACATGAATATCCGCAGATTTATCCGAGAGCCGGATGGGTTGAACACAACCCCTTTGACATCCTTAAAAGTCAGCTGCGTGCATTGACTGATGCGCTCATCAACGGTCAGATTGAAGCAAAAGATATTGCAGCTATCGGCATAACTAATCAAAGAGAAACAACTATTCTTTGGGATAAAACAACAGGTCAGCCTGTTTATAATGCAATTGTCTGGCAATGTCGCAGAACTGCCGACATGTGTGAAGCATTAAAAAGTGAAGGTCTTGGAGAATACATTCAGGAACACACGGGCCTGATTATTGATGCATATTTTTCAGGCACAAAAATTAAATGGATTCTTGACAATGTTCCTGATGCAAAAAAATTAGCAGATGAAGGAAAGCTCTTGTTTGGCACTGTCGACTCTTGGCTGATTTGGAATCTGACAGGCGGCAGAGTGCATGTTACAGACTACTCAAATGCAGCGCGAAGCATGCTTTTTGATATAGATACATTAAAATGGGATTCCTATCTTTGTGAAAAACTCGGCATTCCAATGAGCATTCTTCCCCGCGTTGTTCCGTCAAGTGATATATATGGTGTTGTTGCACCCGGCATCCCCGGCATTGAAGCATTGGCCGGTGTTCCGATTTGCGCTGCAATCGGAGACCAGCAAGCTGCATTGTTTGGTCAGGCTTGCTTTAAGCCCGGCCAAGCCAAAAACACATACGGTACCGGCTGTTTCCTTCTGATGAACACCGGTGAAAAACGCGTTCGCTCACATAACAACCTTATAACAGGTATTGCATGGGGGCTTGACGGCAAGGTTGAATATTGCATTGAAGGCAGTGCATTCAATGCAGGAAGTGTCATTCAATGGTTGCGCGATGAACTGAGAATGATTAAAAGTGCGCCCGAATGTGACCGCCTTGCGGAAAGCGTACCCGATGCAAACGGCATCTATCTCGTTCCGGCATTCACCGGCATGGGAGCTCCCTATTGGGATATGTATGCTCGCGGTGCAATTGTTGGCATGACGAGAGGAACAAACCGAGCACATTTTGCACGTGCCGTTCTTGAATCAATAACATACCAGTTGACTGATCTGCTTGAAGCTATGACAGCTGACTCCGGCATAACGCTCGAAGAGCTTCGAGTAGATGGTGGCGCCTCTGTCAGCAACATCATGATGCAGATTCAGGCAAATATGATTAACACAACAGTCAATCGTCCCAAGACCGTTGAAACCACTGCACTTGGCGCTGCTTACCTGGCCGGTCTTGCAGTCAATTTCTGGGACAATAAAGAGCAAATTGAAGCAATTCGCGAGGTGGATCGTGAATTCACTCCGCAGCTTGAAAAATCCGAACGCGATCGCATTTATGCAGGCTGGAAAAAAGCTGTCAGCCGTGCTTGCGATTGGGAAGAGCACAAATAAGTTTATATTACCTTTGGAGGTTTGATTATAATGGCAAGAGTTTACAATTTTTCCGCAGGTCCTTCTATGCTGCCTGAAGAAGTACTGAAGAAAGCAGCAGCAGAGATGCTTGATTATGAAGGTTGCGGTCAGTCCGTCATGGAAATGTCCCATCGTTCAAAGACCTTTGATAAGATTATCAAAGATGCAGAACAGCTGTTCCGTGAGCTTATGAACATTCCTGACAACTATAAAGTTCTTTTCCTGCAGGGAGGCGCATCAACACAGTTCGCAGCAATTCCCATGAACTTCATGAACAAGAACAAGAAAGCTGATTTTATTATCACAGGTCAGTGGGCAAAAAAGGCATATCAGGAAGCTGCAAAATACGGTGCTGCTCGTGCAGTTGCATCCTCTGCAGACAAGACATTTTCTTATATTCCCAAAACCACAGCAGCTGATTTTGATCAGGATGCAGACTATGTTTATATCTGCATGAATAACACCATTTACGGCACTAAATTCCCTGAACTTCCCGATGTCGGCAATATTCCGTTGATTGCAGACGTTTCCTCCATGTTCCTTTCCGAGCCTGTTGATGTAAGCAAATTTGCAGTCATTTACGGCGGTGCACAGAAGAACATTGCGCCTGCAGGACTTACTGTTGTTATCATTCGTGAAGATATGCTCGGCAATGAAATGGATATCACTCCCACCATGCTCAATTACAAGGTCATGGCTGAAAATGATTCTCTTTACAACACTCCCCCCTGCTACACCATTTATATGTGCAAGCTTGTTCTCGAATGGATCAAGGAACAGGGTGGCGTTGAAGCTGTATATGCAACCAACGTTAAAAAAGCCGATATCCTCTACAATTATCTTGATTCTTCCTCTATGTTCAGCTCCACAGTTGCAAAGGAAGACCGTTCTCTTATGAATGTTCCGTTTGTTACCGGCAATGAAGAGCTTGATGC
>JAZOWJ010000215.1:0-3033 GCA_045659125.1 Acutalibacteraceae bacterium | reverse complement strand
GAATGCTGCGGGGAACTTGTTTGCCATTTCAGCGATGGGCATAGGAGTACGAACACCTGCAACAACGTCTTCACCTTGAGCGTTGGTCAGGAATTCACCCATCAGCTTCTTTTCGCCGGTTGCGGGGTCACGGGTAAATGCAACACCGGTGCCGCAATCTTCACCCATGTTACCGAATGCCATTGCCTGTACGTTTACTGCAGTACCCCAAGAGTAGGGAATGTCGTTGTCACGACGGTAAACGTTTGCACGGGGGTTGTCCCAAGAACGGAATACTGCCTTAACAGCACCCATGAGCTGCTCCTTGGGATCGGTGGGGAAGTCAACGCCGATCTTAGCCTTGTATTCAGCCTTGAACTGGTTAGCGAGCTCCTTGAGGTCGTCTGCTGTGAGATCAACGTCAAGAGTTACGCCCTTTTCTTCCTTCATCTTATCGATGAGTTCCTCGAAGTACTTCTTACCGACTTCCATAACAACGTCGGAGTACATCTGGATGAATCTTCTGTAGCAGTCCCAAGCCCAACGGGGGTTGCCGGACTTTGCAGCCATAACGTTAACAACCTCTTCGTTAAGACCAAGGTTGAGGATGGTATCCATCATGCCGGGCATGGAAGCTCTTGCGCCGGAACGAACGGAAACAAGCAGCGGATTTTCAAGATCGCCGAACTTTTTGCCGGTGATTTCTTCCATCTTAACGATGTATTCCATAATTTCAGCCTGGATGTCATCGTTGATCTTGCGGCCGTCTTCATAGTACTGGGTGCAAGCTTCGGTGGAGATGGTGAAGCCCTGGGGAACGGGAAGACCGATCTTGGTCATTTCAGCGAGGTTAGCGCCCTTACCGCCGAGGAGCTCACGCATGGAAGCGTCGCCTTCTTTGAACAGGTAAACGAATTTCTTGCTCATTGGTATCTAGTCCTTTCATTATTAAATACATAATAGGGTTATTTGACCATCCACTATTATAACAAAGATATTTAAAAATTTCCATACCTTTTTCCGTGAAAATTATAAATTTTTTATCGATACTTTTGTAATATATGAACAAATTTTGCAGTTATTGCAAAAAAAATGAGGACTGCAAAACACAGTCCCCGTATTTTATACTATTATACTATGAATCAATATTCGTCGCCGAGGTCAAAATCAACACCGAAGAATTTCATCAGGAAGTCAGTCATAAAAGCGATGAGCTCCTTGATGAAGTCAATCAGAGAAGAAAAGGATTCGCTCTGGGTGTTGTAAACGGTTACGGTGATGGCTCTGTCGATGTTGGAAATGGTATACACACCGTTTTTGTCGGGCGTGAGCAGCTTTGCCTCATTTTCGGCAAGTGCAGGGTCACCGTTGAAGGAGCCCAGGAAACGGTCAGTAGGCATATAACGGACAACTGTCATAAAGTTATCGGAATAGCCGTCCTCATATTCAACAACGAAACGGATGGTGCCGCCGTCGGGAATATAAAACAGGCCGTTTTCGATGTCATCATCCTCATCGGTATAGGTGGAATTATACTGTCCGTCCTCATTCAGCGGAATCAGGATGTAACCTACAGCATCATCATCAAGACAAACATAGTGCACGGGAATAATGGATTCTGCAGCACCTGCCGTTGCAGCCAGCAGGCCGAATGCCATAAGAACACTCAACAAAACACAAATAAACTTCTTCATAATAAAACACCTCGGTTATTATTTATATCTATTATACACAGAACAGCCGCAAAATGCAAGCCCCCATTTTGTCAAGTCTGCAAAGATTTCATGAAATATGTTGAAACACTTGACAAATTAAGTTCAATTAGAGTATTATATCTCTGTATATTGCACCGAAAGGTGCTGTGTGGAGGATAAAAACAATGAAAAAGCTTCTTCGTATTGCTCTCGTCATCACAATGCTTGCTGCTATGCTGCTTTGCGCAACAAGCTGTGCAAAGGTCAAGCTGTATGTGCAGGTTGACTCCATCAACTCCGGCTATGAAATCGTAAACATCGATGAAAACGGCAATGCCGTCGGTCTTCCTGCAGGCAACAATACTGTTGCGGATACCACCGCTGCTCCCGTTGCAGACACCACTGCAGCTCCTGTTGCAGACACAACCGCTGCTCCCGTTGCAGAGGATACCACCGCAGCTCCTGCTGCAGATACCACTGCGGCTCCTGCTCCCGCAGGCACACCTTCCACCAATGAAGAAATCGTTGCTCTGTATGTTTCTGCATACAACAAGATGAATGCAGAAGCCACCAAGGCAACCAAGACCTATGACTACACCAGCAACTACAACAACATTCTGAAAATCGGCAACAACTCCACCCTTGCAGGCATCGCAGAAAGCCTGATGGGCAAGTTCATGGTCGAAAACACGGATGCTGTTGATTTTGCAGTTGCAGATGTTGCTCCTGTCGGTCTTACCAGCTCTCCCCTGACAGCTGCTGACATCGCAAGTGCAACCTGCGTTGACAACGGCTCCACCTACACCGTGACCATCACATCCACCGGCACAGATGCAGCCCCCGAGATCAGCCCGACTGTCGGCAGCGGCTCTGCAGGTAAGATCGGTCCGCTGATTGAGACCTCCTCCATCACCGATGCAGTCGGCAGCATCATCAAGTTTGAAGGCCTTGCTCTCAAATACAGTGATTGCACCGTGACCGCAACCATCGACAAGGCAACCGGCAGAATACTTGACCTGTACTTCAGAATGCCCGGCATCCTGCACTTCGACAAGGTCACCGCTGCTGTTGTTGTTACTGTTAATGACTGTGACATCGGTCTGCTCGGCGAACAGCGCTGGACCATCACCTACTAAGAAATACACAAGAGGGGCTGAAAACAGCTCCTCTTTTTTTACAAAAAAAAAATTCAAAAAAATTAAAAAAATGCTTGACAAATGCATTTTGCCGTGCTATACTAATCGAGCACTGAGGGAGTAACACCTCTCACGAACAGTCGGTGTCTATAACATTGAGGTCCCACCCGTTCCCATCCCGAACACGGTAGTTAAGCTCAATCGTGCCGAAAATACTTGGCGGG
>JAZOWJ010000214.1:0-32538 GCA_045659125.1 Acutalibacteraceae bacterium | reverse complement strand
TTGGGTACCCGAAGGCGTACAAAGGTACGCCGAGAGGCGAAGTTTGTTCATAGCATAAAACATATTTTCAAGAAAATATTATCCTTTTATAGTTTCAGGGATTCTTTTGTTTTGATTTAACAAAAGAATCCCTTGTTTTTTTAGTTTTATGCGTTCTGCACTTTTTTTACATCCCCTTTAATAATTATATCCATTATATATAATCAAATGCGCAAGCCGAGCTCCTTGATTTTTTCCTGCAGTCTGATAAAATCCTCGAGCGCATCGGCTTTTTTTGCAGGGTCGCGCAGCAAGGCGGCAGGATGGTAGGTTCCCATCATCAGTGTTCCGTTTTTGTCAAAGAAAATGCCGTGCTCCTGCGTTACCTTGTAGTTAGGGGAAATCAGCCTGCAGGCTGCAATTCTGCCCATACAGACAATAATGGACGGTCGCATGAGACGAACCTGCTCACGAAGCCAGCCGATGCATGCATCCTGTTCATCAGGCTGCGGATCGCGGTTTTGCGGCGGTCTGCATTTCAGAATGTTTGCAATATAAATGTTTTTGTTTCTGTCAAGGCCGATGCCGTTGAGATACATGTCCAGCAATTGGCCGGCCCTGCCGACAAAGGGCTCACCCTGCAGGTCTTCGTTTTCGCCCGGGGCTTCACCCACAAACAGAATTTTAGCCTGCGGATTGCCGACACCGAAAACGCAGTGCGTTCTGGTTTGTGCAAGTGCGCAGTTGGTGCACTGCAGGCAAGCCGTTTTTAATTCTTCAAAATCGGTATAAATCGTAAACACCACCCAATATTTGTGTAATTTGCATGAATTTGAGGGGACATGCGGACGAAAAAAACACAAGTTGGGTATTGCAATGTAACAAAAAATGTGTTATTATTATCCACAAGCAGCAATATTATATATCATGCCGTAATGAATGTCAATCTGTCAGCTGTTTTATGCAATTTTTTTGAAAAACACTTGACATTGACAGTGCATTGCTATATAATACCCTTGTAATGTCTTTATACAAGGCATTTCTATGTTATGCTCAGATATTTTGGGTTGCGCAATTCAGCCCTTAATATAAAGAAACTTTTAGAAAAAGGAAGGTCACAAAAATGAAAATTGCAAAGAAACTGCTTGCCGCTGTTATTGCTGTTATGCTTGTGTGCAGCCTTACCGTTTGCGCATTTGCAACTGATCCCGAAGCTGTTGGCACTGTTTTCCTTAAGGCTGACACCAGCGTTGCTGGCCAGGTTAAGGTACAGGCTGTCATCACCGGTGGTGCTGAACTGAAGTCTGCTGACTGGGTTCTCCTTTATGATGATGAACTCACCATGACCACTGCTGACCCCGCTAACGGTACCGGCGACTACACTCAGATCATGAACGACATCGTTCTTATGAGTGCTTCCAACGGCAATCTCATGACTGCTTACAACTCCCTTACAAAGGGCGAAATCCAGATCGGTTTTGCATTCAAGGAAACCCTTGGCACTGATGCTGAAACTGTTCTCTTCACTGTTGACTTCGCAGTCGCTGACGGCGCAGAAAACGTTGAAATCGTTCTGAACGAAAAGGACGGCACTTTTGTTGATTCTCTCGTTCTCTTCGAAGCTGAAGCTGAAGAACCCACTCCGGCTCCTGAAGAACCCACTCCGGCTCCTGAAGAGCCCACTCCGGCTCCCGAAGAACCCACTCCGGCTCCCGAAGCTCCTGCTACTCGTCCCGTAGAAGACGATGACGATGATTGCCGTCCCGGCAAGCCCGGTCATGACAACTGCAAGCCCAACAAGCCCGCTTGCAAGCCCGTCAAGCCCGGCAAGCCCAGCCACAAGCATCCCAACACCGGTGACAGCGCTGCTCTTGCAGCTGCAGCTGGCGTAGTTCTTCTTGCAGGTGCTGCATTCGTAGTATCCAAGAAAAGAAAATAAGATATAATTAAACGCAGCAAGTATTTGCAGTTTTAATTAGGGTATATGAGAGTTGTGTGGCAAGCGCAACTCTCTTTACCTTTTTTATCGGACAAAAAACAGAGCACCTGTATACGGGTGCTCTGTTTGCATGTGACGGGATTGCAAATTATGGTTTATCGTGCTACGCACGAACACCATAATAATGATATATCCGCTTTGCGGAAATGATATATCTTCGATATGATGAATGATATATTTTCCTGACGGAAAATATTGAAGGTCGCTGACGCTCCGATTTATAAATTCTTTTATAGAGCGAAGCGGAACAAGCGACAGCTTCCGAAATATTTGCAACGCAAATATATCACACGCGAAGCGTATATCACCACACCACAGGTGTGATATCATTCGCCCCATCGGGGCGTATATCATTTATGGTTTATGCAATAAACCAGAATTTATCAACTCAGAAAAGAGGTTTGCCATGAAAAACAAGCGTTCCCGTTTTTTTGATTCCAACGGCTTTTTGCTTGCCGTGCTTGTGCTTGCGGTGCTTGCACCTGTGTTCAGCTATGCCGCAAGAAGCAACTTTGTTTTTGTGAATCTTACGGTCAATTTTGCACATTTCACAACCGTGATTATCAGCGTCATGATTGCAAACGCAATTGCTGTTTGTGTGCTTGCGGTGCTTCGTCTTTACGGCAAGGCAGACAGCACCTGCAAGGCTTACAGGGTCTTTTTTATCCTGACCTGCGTGTTCACCCTTGTGTTCATGCTTGCCGCCGTTGCCTATTTCTGCGGTATGTGCATGAGTGAAAGCAGGGAAGTGTATCTGCTGTATCTGCAAAAGGATTTGCGGCTCGGCTTTGTGCTGCTGTGCCTGCCTGTGCTTGCCTTGTTTGTGCCCAAAATGCCCAAAAAGGCAAAAATTGCGGTCTGCACACTTGTGCTCGGCATTGCCTGTGTTGTGCTTGTGAACAGCATGCTTCCGTTGACCCCTTACAAAATGACATCCGAGCCGATTGTTTTTGACAACGGCGAGTGCTACAGTGTGGTCTTTTCGACCAATGACAAGGGCACGGCTTATGTTGAATACACCTACAACGGTGAGGATTTCAGGGTTTTTGATGCAACAAGCGGTAAAATTCATACCGACAAGCGCATTCACAGCATGCTTGTGCCCTATGCGCATCTGAAAAACAATACCTACCGTGTCGGCACCGTGCGTGTGATTGAAGCCTACAGCTACGGCAGCCGTATGGGTAAGGAAATCGTATCGCAGGACTATACCCTGACGGTCAACGATACCGAAAATCAGGAATATCTTGTTTTGTCCGACTGGCATACCTACACCGACCGTGTTTTTGCTGCTACACAGCATCTCGGCAGCTTCGATGCGGTGATTCTGATGGGTGATGCGTCCCCCGGTGTGGACTTTGAGGAGCAGGTCATCACCAATATCGTGCAGTTTACAGGGGAGCTGACCCACGGCAGCAAGCCTGTCATTTATGCACGAGGCAACCACGAAACACGCGGCAATTACGCAAGTGAGCTTGCTGCCGCCCTTGGCATGGATGAATTCTATTACACCGTCAATATGGGGGATTATTCCTTTGTTGTGCTCGACAGCGGTGAGGATAAGGACGATTCGCACCCTGAATACGGCAACACCACCGACTACAACACCTACCGTGCGGATATGGTCAGGTGGCTTTCGGGTGTTACAATCGAAAATGAAAAAATCATTTCTCTTTCCCATTCGTGGAAAATCAGCGATGTGGAAAAGGAATTGTCGGATGCAGGCTGGGCAGAGCTTGACCGCCTCGGTGTGCGGCTGATGATTTCGGGACACACCCATCAGTGCCGCATCATCGGGGAGGCCAATGACCGCGAACAGGAGGTTTTTGCAAAATATCCGCACATCGTCGGCTACATGGACGGCGGTGAGCGCGGAGGAGATTATGTTGCATCCAAAATGACCCTTTCAGCCGACGGCATCACCCTGTATGCCTGCAACATGGCAGGTGAAGAAATTTTCAATACGCAGCTTGCATGGACTGCTGAATAACGCATCCGCCGTTTATTTTTGTTGTGCCTGTTTATTAAGGTATTTTTTAACTTTGTGGATAAAATAATTAAAGAAATTAGAAATTTTCGACAAAAAAGGACTTCCATTTTTGTGCAACCTGTGTTATACTATCTGCGCTTGACACAACTGCTTTAAAAGCAGGATGTCACATATAAAAATGTAAAAAAATATTAAGGAGTAACCAAAATGAAAAAACTCATCGCAATCCTTCTTGCAGTCCTCATGGTCGCTTGCTTTGCAGCTTGCGGCGCAACCGAAGATCCCACCAACCCCGCTACCGACGGCAATGTTGCTGACCTTGCAACCGACGGCAACGCAACCGAAGGCGACGTCATCGCTGATGAAATCACCGACGGCAATGTTGTTGAAGACACCGATGCTGTTGTTGAAGACGAAATCGTTGCTGACGACAGTGCAGCTGTTGCTGCTCTTTCCGCAGTGTGGAACGAAGTCGTTGCTGATGAAGCTCTCATCGCTGCTTTCGGCGCTGCATCCGCTGACGAGGTTGCAGGCTACTTCATGGCTCCTGCTGCTTTCGACATGAGCGACATGGAAACTGTTGCTGCTACCCTGCAGATTTCTGCTGACACTGCTGCATCTGTTGAAGAAGCTGCTTTTGTTATGCACATGATGAATGCAAACAACCTCACCGCTGCTTCCTATGTTCTTGCAGAAGGCACCGATGCTGCTGCATTTGCAGATGCTGTCAAGGCTGACATTGCTGCTGCACAGTGGATGTGCGGTTTCCCCGAGCAGCTCATCATTGCTGAAGCTGACGGTGCTGTAATCGCTGCTTGCGGCGGTGCTGATGTCATCAATGCATTCAACACTGTTCTTTCCGCAAACGGCACTGTTCTTGTCAATGACATGATCGGCTGAGTTTAAGCACGCAAAACCCTGCTAAAACTTAAATTAAAATAATTGCACACACGGAGGATGTAAATTATGCTTTTTTCGAGTATACCGTTTTTGTATTACTTCCTGCCGTGTGTGCTTATTTTATATGCACTCGCACCCAAAAAGTTAAAAAACTTTGTGCTGATGCTCACCTCGCTCGTGTTTTACGGCTGGGGCGAGCCGAAGTATGTGCTTCTGATGGTACTGACCATCGGCATCGGCTATGTGTCGGGGCTGATTATCGAAAAATGCATCGACACAAAACCGCGTCTTGCCAAAACGGCACTCGTTATCACCATTCTCATTGACCTCGGATTTTTGGGCTATTTCAAATATGCCAACTTCTTTGTCGAAAACTTTGTTCTTCTCACAGGGCTCGACGTAAAACTTCTTAACATTGCGCTTCCCATCGGTATTTCCTTTTATACCTTCCAGATTCTTTCATACAGCGTGGATGTTTACCGTAAGGACGTTCCTGCACAGAAAAATCCTGTTAACCTCGCAGCCTATATCACGATGTTTCCGCAGCTCATTGCAGGCCCCATTGTGCGGTATTCGGACATCGCCGAGCAGCTGATTGAGCGCACCCACTCCTTTGAAAAGACTGCAATCGGCATCCGCCGATTCATTCTCGGTCTTGCCAAAAAGGTGCTGCTTGCCAACATTTTAGGTGAGGTCTGCGATGCCTTCAAGGCAAGCGACGACAAGAGTGTTGCGTTTTTCTGGCTGTATGCAGTGTGCTATATGCTGCACGTTTACTTTGACTTTTCCGGTTATTCGGATATGGCAATCGGACTCGGTTCCATGTTCGGCTTCCGTTTTATGGAGAACTTCAACTATCCTTATATATCCGCATCCGTCACCGAATTCTGGCGTCGCTGGCATATGTCGCTGGGCACATGGTTCCGCGATTATGTTTATATTCCTCTCGGCGGCAACCGCTGCAGCAAGGCACGCCATTGCTTCAACATTTTTGTTGTGTGGATGCTCACGGGCTTCTGGCACGGTGCAGACTGGCCGTTTATTGTGTGGGGCATTTATTTCGCAATTCTTTTGATGATCGAAAAATTCCTCCTTCTCAAGCACCTCAAAAAGCTGAAGGTGCTCAACCACATCTATGTGCTTGTGCTTGTGCTGTTCAGCTTTGTCATCTTCAATGCTGCGGACATGAAGGAAGCCGTGCAGTACCTCGGCGGTCTGTTCGGTGTCGGTGGCTACAGCCTTGTGAGCGAATCCTTCTTCTGGTATCTGCGCAATTATGCGGTTGTGATTGTCATCGGTCTGCTCGGCGCAACACCGTTTATTAAAAATGCATGCCTGAAGCTGCATGAAAACAAAACGGCAGAAAAGGTGCTCAATGTGCTTGAGCCGATTGCTCTCATTGCCCTGCTTGCACTTGTAACAGCTTACCTTGTGGACGGATCATACAATCCGTTCCTGTATTTCAGATTTTAAGAGGTGATTTTATGAAAACGAGCTTGAAAAATAAAATCATCTGCATTCTGCTTGCGGTTGTTTTGTTCGGGCTGTCGGGGCTTGCTGTATTTCGTCCGAAGGATGAATATTCCGCCTCGGAGCGCAGATTGCTGGCGCAAATGCCTGCCGTTTCGGTCAAAACTCTTTTGTCGGGTACATTTATGAGTGAATTTGAGGAATACACCCTTGATCAGTTCCCCCTGCGTGAAAGCTGGCGTACCCTCAAGGCGCTTGCCAATAAATATGTTTACAACAAAAGCGAAAACAACGGCATTTATGAGCTCGACGGCTACTTTGCAGACGGCCAGTATCCCTTGGACGAAAAGAGCATGGCGCATGCTGTAAAGGTGTTCAATTCCGTGTATGACCGCTATTTTGCCGACGGGGATTACAATGTTTATTTTTCGCTGATTCCCGATAAAAACTTCTTCATGCAGGAGCAGGCAGGGCAGCTGTGCATTGACTATGACCGCTTTAAGCAGCTTGTCCAAACAGAGCTTTCCCGTTTTTCGTATATTGAAATTTTCGATACCCTGACCCTTGATGCCTATTACAAAACCGACACCCATTGGCGACAGGAGAAAATTCAGTCCACTGCAGACAGGATTCTGTCTGCCATGAGTGGGGAAAATGCTGTGTCGCAGGCCTATGAAATCAAAGAGCTCAATGTGCCGTTTTACGGGGTCTATTACGGTCAGGCAGCGCTGCCCGTTGATTTGGAAACCATTTTCTATGCCGATACCGACCGCTTTACAAATGTAAAAGTCTATGACCACGAAAACCGCAAGGAAATCGGTGTGTATGATTTTGAAAAAGCAGAGGACAAAGACCCTTATGAGTTCTTTTTGTCAGGGCCGTTATCGCTTGTGACCATCGAAAATCCCGATGCTGCCACCGACCGCGAGCTGTTTTTGTTCCGTGACTCCTTCGGTAGCTCGATTGCGCCGTATTTTATTGACAGCCATGCAAAAATCACACTCATCGATATTCGCTATCTTGCAAGCTCCATGGTGGGCAATTTCGTAGAATTTCCTGCAGGGGCGGATGTACTTTTCCTGTATTCGACCATGGTGCTCAATGCAAGCAATGTTTTGAAATAATTTTTTGAGGGCACCTGCAAGGGTGCCTTTTTTTTGGCAAATGGGGTTTGACAATTACAATATATTGTAGTACAATAAAGAAAAGAGAGTTTTTTGAAAGGATGGATTTTTTTATGAAAAAAATGATTTCCCTTTTCCTTGCCATGGTGCTCACCTTCGGTATGCTTGCCATTCCTGTCGGTGCTGCATCGTCCAATGTGCATGAAAAAAGCCCCATCATTATGATTTCGGGCTCAAGCATTGACATCTGCGATGCGGATGGCAACATCATCCCCACAGGCTTCGATGTGCTGACCGATGACAGCGATGATGAGGATGGTGGTATTTCCACCGATGCCATCATCGAAAGTGCAATGAATATTCTCAAGCCCCTGCTGTTTGAGGGTCTGCCCTTTGACAAATGGGATAACTACGGCAATGCTCTGTATGAAGAGCTGGCTCCCATCTGGGACGAAACCCAGATTGACGGTGACGGCAATGCCAAGTACGGCACGGGCATTTCTGCTGAAGAAATTGCTTATTGGGATAACAGAGCAGCAACCGTCAACACAGGCAGTGACGGCAAGTTCAATCTTAACGACTACAAGTTCCGTTACGACTGGCGTCTTTCTCCCTATGACCATGTAGACAGACTGCATGAATACATCAAAACTGTTCTTAAAACCACCAAGTGCGATCAGGTCTGCCTTGTTTCCAGATGCATCGGTGGCGAAATTGTTACTGCTTACCTTGAAAAATACGGCAGTGAGGGTCTTGTCAAAAAGGTTATGTATGACGCAACCCTTTCCAACGGCTCTGCTGTTATCAGTGATGTTTTCAGCGGCAAAATCGATTTCAGCGATAAGCACATTCAGGCTTATGTGCTCGAAAGCGAATATTTCGGTCTGCAGGGACTTGGCATTGACCTTGCAGGTGTGGATGAGATTCTGCTGACTCTTGCTGAAACCTGCCTTGACTATATGACCCAGTCCGGTCTGATGCAGGGTACTCTGTGGTCGGTTGAAATGCTGTATGAAAGACTTGCAGAGGCTTTCCTGCCCTCTATTCTTCTTGCAACGGGTATCGGCACATGGGTAAGCTATTGGTGCTGTGTTTATGAAGAGGATTTTGATGCAGCCCTCAATTTCGTATTCGGCAAGCAAGGCAGTGAACGCCGTGCTGAATATGCAGGTCTGATTGAAAAAATCAAGTATATGAGAGAGCACAACACGGCAAAGTATCCCGATTTGTATAACACCTTTGCAGAGGACTACAATGTTACCATTGGTGCTTTTGTCGGCTACGGCCTTGTGAATCCGCCCATCGGTGAAAATCACGATGAAACAGGTGACGTTCTTGTCGGTGTTTCGGATGCATCCTTCGGTGCAACCGCAGCAGGTCTGTTTGATACACTGCCGCAGGAATACATTGACGAGCGTGTTGCTGCAGGCTACGGCGACTACATCTCTCCCGACGGAAAGATTGATGCTTCCACCTGCCTGTTCCCCGAAACCACATGGTTTGTCAAGAATGAGCACCATGATGCAGCAGGCCTGCTCGGCAGACTCGCTGAATATTTCACCCAGTATTCCAATGTGACGGTTGACAACAACGGCAAGGGCTATTCCCGTTTCCTTGTGCGTGATATGGAAACAAACAATATTGTCAATATGACAGAGGAAAACTGTCAGGATGGCCCGTGGCTGACGCAGGTTGAACAGAATCCCACCGTGAAATCCATCTTCAAAGCCTTTGTTGACTTCATGAAGATGCTGTTCAATTTCATCAAAAATCTGTTCAAGGCGGAAGAAGCCGCTGCATAAAATAATAATTAAACAAAAAACCGGATGCTTCATGCATCCGGATTTTTTGTTGAAAAAAAGACCGCCTTTGCAGGCAGTCCTTTTCGTTTCAGCTTTTAGCCACCGATGATGTTGTTAATCATTTCGGTGATGGTGTTGATGATGCCCATGATCAGGTCGATAATGCCCTGGAATGCTGCGGTAAGGCCGCTGAACATGTTTTCGGAGCCGGCAGCGGTGGATTCGCTGTTGTCACCGAGAAGGCCGCCAAGAATTGCGTCAAGATTCATTTTTGTTTCCTCCTTGTTAAATTTTTACATTTGCATTATACACGTTTGCAAAAAAGAATGCAAGGCTTTTCGGATAAAACCTTGCATTGTGTCTCTTTTTATTCTGCCATGCAGGGATAATAGTCATTGAACAGGAAAACGTAGGTATAAAGAATGTCCGTTGTCAGCTTGAAATCACCGTTGAGAAGTGTGGAATCAAGCGCAATGGCCTGCAGCATATTGAAATTCACGGTGTAAACGCAGGCAATGGGCTCGAGTGTTTTGCTGTCAAAATACCAATCCGTTGTGCCTGCAGAGCTTGCTGACGGACAATCGATATACATATTCGACCCGTCCATGCTGTCCTTTTGCGGAAACTGACTGCACAGGGACGGCAGACCGAGGCCATAAAAGCGCTCCATCACCAACTGCGATTCGGAAACAGCCTTGCCGCCCGAAGCATAGGAATAAACATTGGTTGTACCGTTCAGCTGACCTGTTGCGGTGGCTTGCTCATCGTTGATCTGTATGCTGATTTTGATTGCATCCGTGACAGGGGCGGTGTTTTTGTAGTCGGAAATGTCATAGGTGGTGGTTGTTTCTGCGCCGTTGACGGTTCTTGTGATGTCAAAGCTTTGCGGAAATGCATGCAGCACATTGACCGTTTGATTCATGCGGATATCCATGCTTTTGATGTCATCAACGGTCAGGCAGCTGACATAGTCCTGCGTCATGGCGGGAAAAATATTTTTGGTAATGGTGCGGTTTTCATTCGGCACCGTGTATGCTCTTTTTTCGGAATCAAGAGTTTCCTTGAGCAAGGCCTCCAGTCCGAGCACAAGCTGAATGCTTAAGCTGAAATCGGAGGTTTTGTTGGTGGTGTCCGTATATCGAAGCAGTGTGACGCGTCTGTCTGTGTTTTCTTCGTTTTTCAGGCGGTTTACATGGCCATTGAACCATGCAAGAATGTCTGCCTGCGTGGCCGTTTTTGTGTCCGCACAACCGCTGCAGGTGCTTGTGTAGGAGCCGTTTGCGGCCTTTGTCCATGCCGAATAGCTGTGCTCGCCCTTTGTTACGGTCTGTTCCTTGAGGCCGCAGACACAGGCATATTCAACCAGTCCGTCCTCGGTGCAGGTGGCAGGACGGTTGACGGTCAACACAAGCTCACATTTTCCGCTTTCCGAAGCACCGCAGACCTTGCAATCTCTGGAATGCGTTTCACCGAGGCGGATATACGGATTCCAGGCGTGTCCCGGTGCAGGGACAACCGAAATAACATTTTTGGTTTTGCAGACAGTGCACTGCTCGGCATCAATGGTCATTTCTGTGCAGGAGCCCTGCGTGGAAATGTCCTGCATGGTATGCTTGTGGCGGAAATTGTCGATTTTTTCAAGGCCGACTGAGGTGCGCAGCACCAATCTTGCATCCGTTGCAGAAATCGTGCCGTCAAAATTGACATCCGCAAGAATGCTCTTGGCATTGTTGAGGCTTTCAAGTGCAACCGATGCACGCAGAATCGTTCTTGCATCTCCTGCGGTAATGGTGGCAGATCCGTCAATATCCCCCATCAGCAGATCGTAGTCCGCTGCCTGCGCAGGGCAAATGAGTGCAGCAAGCAGGGAAAAAATCAGCAGGGCAGAAAGGATGGATTTCTTCATATAAAAACCTCTTTTTTCAACTTTTTTGTCTTGCGTCTGTCTGTGTTTATTCTAACATACTTTATTTTTCTTGTCAAATATGAACAAAATAAAAGAAATATGTAAAATATGTCAGCCAAAAGAAAAAGGGTGGCAGAAAAACTGTCACCCGACGGTGTTGGTGGTTTCGGTGGATTGCAGGGTAATTACGGGAAGCTCGGGGCGGTTGTTGAAGCGAACAGGGAACAGGCTGTTGCCGACACCGCGGCTTAAATACATCACGGTGCTGCCGTTGGTGTATGTCCCTGCATCGTATTCGGGCATCAGCCCCTGCCCGGGTGCATAAAGTCCGCCAACAAAGGGAAGTCTGATTTGTCCGCCGTGTGCATGACCTGTCAGCACAAGGTCTGCCTGTGCGGTGCAGTATTCATCAAAAAGCTCGGGTCTGTGCGACAGCACAAGTGTAAAGCCCTGTGCGGTATATTCCTGCATCAGGCTGATGCGACCGTCCTGATCGAGCTTTTCGGTGTTCGGGTCGGAAAGACCCAGCAGGGTGATTTGCTCATTGCTGATACGCAGGGTCACGGCCTCGTTGTTGAGCACGGTGATACCCATATCTCTGAGCCGCTGCTCAAACTGCGGAAATTCGACATACAGCGCGGCTTCATGATTGCCTGTCACATAATAAACAGGTGCAATCTGCAGTGCTTGCTGCATAAAATATGCCGATTTGTCCATGTCGGGCACACGGCAGTCGATAAGGTCACCTGTTACGGCAATGATATCGGGCGCAGCTTTTTCTAATTTTGTCAGAAGGGATGCAAAATTGTCGGATAAATCATCATTATGCAGGTCAGAAACCTGTGCAATGCGAAAGCCGCCGAATGCAGACGGCAAGCGCTCGCTTTCGACGGTGTAAAATGTTTCTTTTACAGCATTGTCTGCCCACAGTGTCCATGCGCTCACACAAACAAGGGTGAGCAGAAAAACACAGCCAACCATGCGCATAAAAATGTTCTTTCGGTTCATGCTTATCAATATCTGTCGGGGGAATAGGGGGATTCGTTTTTCTTCTTTTTATCAGTACGCGGAACATACTGCAACGAGCCTGCATAGGGGATATCGGCATCCTTTTTGCGAGGTCTTTGCACGGTGTTGTGCGGTGTGCTGACAGGCTGTGCAGGATTGATGAAATCTGCATAGGTGAATGGCTGATAAGGCTGCTGCTGTGTGCGGTAGGGCTGCTGCGGCTCTGTCTTTTGCACCGGCTCTTCTGCCGCAGCTTTTTTTGTTTCATTGACCACGGCAAGCGGATCAAGAAGCCAGGCAGGAGGCTTGTTGCGAAGGTCCTCGTGCTTTGCTTTTTCGGGGTCAACCGCCTTTACACGCACGGGAACAACGGCATCCTCTTTGGCGCGGATTCTTTCCTTTGCACGGGCTGCAGGGCGATAGGCTCTTGCACGGACGTGACGATGTGTCACAACATAACGAGCCAGCAATGCACCCGTAATCGCAGCAAGAATGAAGAACGGAATGCTCCAATAAAGGAATTCCGAGGTGTCCACATATACAGAAATTTTATAGGTATCGGCAATGTCTGCAGCCATTTCGGCAGCAGGACCGATGGTTTTGAGTGCAAAAAAGCCGTACAGGAAATAAATTGCCGCAAACAAGAAGTCTGCACACACAAAAGCCAACAGGAAGCAGACCACGCCGAATTTACGGCGCGGCTCCTGCAGGGATTCAATAAAATCGGAAAAACGCTGACGAATCGTCATATTTATCAATACTCCGTAATGCCTTCAAATACCTGGCGTGCCGAGCCGGCAAGGGTGACACCGGTATCGTCGTAGCGAATGGTATAGTCGCCGCCGGGCTGCTTGACAACAATGTCTGTGCCCTTTTGGCAGTAGCCGAGCTCACATGCAGCAACAACTGCTGCGCAGGCACCCGTGCCGCAGGCAAGGGTTTCGCCGTTTCCGCGTTCATGCACACGCATTTTCAGCGTGAACGGATTGACCACGCGGACAAACTCGGTGTTGATGCGCTTCGGGAAAATGCTTGCTCTTTCAAACATTCTGCCGACGGTAGGCACATCAATTGCATCCACTCTCGGGCAGAAGATGACGCAGTGCGGATTGCCCATGTCAACGAGGGTGACCTTGTATTCCTCACCGCCCATGTTGACGGGATAATCAATCGCGGTTTCGGTGGGCAGTGTGCAGGGAATGTCCTGCATGCCGAAGCGAGGCTTGCCGAGGTTGACGGATGCGGAGCTGACAAGGCCGTCGGAAATGTGCATGTTAACGGTCTTGATGCCTGTGATGGTTTCGATGGTGCAGCTGTCTGTGGTTACAATGCCGCTGTCATACAGGTACTTTGCGACGCAGAACAGTGCATTACCGCCGAGTCTGCCGTTGGAGCCGTCGGTGTTGAACAGGCGCATTGCAACGTCTGCAACCTCGCTGGGCTCGATGATGACAAGACCGTCACCGCCGACACCTCTGTGGCGGTCGCAAAGCTGAATGGCAAGCGATTCGGGACAGGTAACAGAGGAATCGTAGTCATCAATATATATGTAGTCATTGCCTGCACATTCCATTTTTGTGAAACGAAGTGCGCTGCGGGACTTACGAAGATGGCAGATGTCAATAAGCTCTGTGTTCTGCTCGTTGTAACGGCTTGCGATGATGTCTGCAAGTGCGTTGGCTGTATCAAGCGAGGTGATGCAGGTGATGGACAGCTGAACGGCTCTGCGGTGCAGACGGATATAGTCGTTGATGGTGGAATCGTAGATTGCGCCGGTGTAGATGATGTAGTCGAGCTTTTCTTCTTCAAGAAGCTGGAATACTTCGTCGCTTTCTGCGATGACAGGAACGCGGACAACATCGGTGCCGAGGCTTTCGATGGCATCGGCGGTGTCGGGTGTTGCATAGATGGTCATGCCCAGGTCGGAGAACTTCTTTGCAAGGCCGACGATTTCGTAGTTGTCATGCTCACTGACGGAAATGAACACACCTGCAGGATGCTCGGTGGAGAGGGTTCTCATCTTGAAGCCTGCGCTGGTCAGACCCTTGAACAGGGCTTCGGAGAGATCCTTACCGATACCGAGAACTTCACCTGTGGACTTCATTTCGGGGCCGAGGATGGAGTTAACGTCGTTGAGCTTTTCAAACGAGAATACGGGCACCTTGACGGTGTAGTAGGGCGGTACGCTGTACAGACCCGTGCCGTAGCCGAGGGATGCAAGGGGCTGACCGGTCATAACCTTGGATGCAATGTCAACCATGGGAACGCCGGTAACCTTGCTGATATAAGGAATTGTTCTCGAGGCTCTGGGGTTGACCTCGATAACATACAGGTCGTTGTGGTAAATGAGATACTGAATATTGACAAGACCCTTTGTGCCGAGCTCAAGAGCGAGCTTGGTGGAGCAGTCAATGATGCGGCGCTTCATAACGTCGGTGAGGTTGAAGGGCGGATAAACGGCGATGGAGTCACCCGAGTGAACGCCTGCACGCTCGATGTGTTCCATGATACCGGGAATCAGAACGTCCTTACCGTCGGAAATAACGTCAACCTCAAGCTCCTGACCGGGCAGATATTTGTCAACCAGAACGGGATTTTCAATCTTGCCGGAAAGGATGATGTTCATGTATTTGATAACATCGTTGTCGCAATGGGCAATGGTCATGTTCTGACCGCCGATAACATAGCTCGGACGAAGAAGTACGGGATAGCCGAGCTCATTGGCAGCATCAAGAGCTTCCTGCATGGTCATGATACCCTTGCCGGAGGGACGAAGGATGTCGAATTTTTCAAGCAGTGCATCGAACTGATCACGGTCCTCTGCAGTGTCAATGCTCTTTGCAGAAGTGCCGAGAATGCGGATGCCCTTGTCATCAAGGAACTTGGTCAGCTTGATAGCGGTCTGACCGCCGAATGCAACAACAACACCGACAGGCTTTTCAACCTCAATGATGTTCATGATGTCTTCGGGGCACAGCGGCTCAAAGTACAGGCGGTCTGCGGTGTCATAGTCGGTGGAAACGGTTTCGGGGTTGTTGTTGACGATAACAACATCGTAGCCCATTTCCTTGAGTGTCCATACGCAGTGAACCGAGGAGTAGTCGAACTCGATACCCTGACCGATACGGATGGGACCCGAGCCGAGAACCATGATTTTCGGCTTGATATCGTCAATGAATGCTCTTGCTTCGCAATCTGCATCCATGGTGGAGTAGAAGTAGGGAGTTTCTGCAGCAAATTCAGCAGCACAGGTGTCAACCATCTTGTAAACTGCGTTGCGGTGGAACGGAATCTTCACACCTGCAATGCGTTCAAGGGCTGTGTCGGGATAGCCGTACTTCTTACCCTGCATGTATCTTTCTTCGTCAAGACCGTTGGCTGCAATGTCCAATTCGTAATCGGCAAGATTCTTGAATGCATTGAGGAACAGACGGTCAATGCGGGTGATGTCGAAGATTTCGTCGAGTGTTACACCGGCCTTGATGGCTTCAAAGATGGTGAAAATACGCATATCGTCCATAGCAGCAAGTCTTTCCTTGAGAGGAAGCTCGCTCTTGGGCTTTGCGTTGAGTGTGTCAAGGCTGATTTCTGCACCGCGGATGGCCTTCATGAGTGCCATTTCGATGCACGGTGCAATGCTCATGACTTCACCGGTAGCTTTCATCTGCGTGCCGAGCTTGCGGCTTGCAGAGCCGAACTTGTCGAAGGGCCACTTGGGGAACTTCATAACAATATAGTCAACACTGGGCTCGAAGCAGGCGCAGGTCTTGCCGGTGATGTCGTTCATGACCTCGTCAAGAGTCAGGCCGAGTGCGAGCTTGGTTGTAACCTTTGCAATCGGATAGCCCGTTGCCTTGGATGCAAGTGCAGAGGAACGGGAAACACGGGGGTTAACCTCGATAACTGCATATTCCATGCTGTTGGGATTGAGTGCAAACTGGCAGTTACAGCCACCGACAATGCCGAGTGCCTGCACGATTTCCATGGATGCATTGTGAAGCATGGTGTATTCCTGCGGCGTCAGGGACAGGGCAGGGGCGACAACAATGGAGTCACCGGTGTGCACACCGACGGGGTCCACGTTTTCCATCGAGCAGATGGCAATTGCGTTGCCCAGTGCGTCGCGCATGGTTTCAAATTCGATTTCTTTCCAACCGAAGATGTATTTTTCAATCAGAACCTGGGTGATAGGAGATGCATCAAGACCTGTACGGGCAATAACCTTGAGCTCTTGGGCATCATTGGCAACACCGCCGCCCGAGCCGCCGAGTGTGAATGCAGGACGGACAATGACGGGATAACCGATTCTGTCAGCAACTGCAAGGCAATCCTCAACCGTGTTTGCAATGTCGGAGGGGATGGTCGGCTGGTTGCAGGCATCCATGGTGTCCTTGAACAGCTGTCTGTCTTCCGCACGGTCGATTGCAGCTGCATCGGTACCCAGCAGGCGGACATTGTTTCTTTCAAGGAAGCCGTCCTTGGAAAGCTGCATGGCAAGGGTCAGACCTGTCTGACCGCCAAGACCTGCAAGAAGCGAGTCGGGCTTTTCCTTGCGGATGATGCGCTTGACGGTTTCCACGGTCAGCGGTTCAAGATAAATTTCGTCGGCAAGTGCCTGGTCGGTCATGATGGTTGCGGGGTTGGAGTTGACAAGAACAACGTCAAGACCGAAGCTTTTGAGCACGCGGCAGGCCTGTGCGCCTGCATAGTCGAATTCGGCAGCCTGACCGATCACAATCGGACCCGAGCCGATTACAAGAACTTTTTTAATGTTTTTATCCAGCGGCATCTTCTCAACCCTCCATCATAGTCATGAATTTATTGAACAGGAAGCCCGTATCCTGATGGCTCGTCACCTTGTCCGGATTGAAAGCAACGGTCATTGCGTTGAATACGGCATATTCCATACCTTCGTTGGTGTTGTCGTTGCGGTTTACGAAAATCGGCATGCCCTTACCGAGCAGGCTTTCTGCATCAACCGCAAGTCTGTGGTGCTGTGTGGTGATGTATGTGCGTGTTCCCTTGAGGTCGGTCACAGGCTGGTTTGCACCGTGGTGACCGCTCTTGAGTGCAACAAGCTTTCCGCCGAGTGCGAGGGCTGCTGCGAGATGGCCAAGGCCCACTGCAAACACGGGAACCTTGCCGAGCAGACCTGCAAGCACACGCAGAAGGTCTTTGTTTTCGGTCGGATCGCCGGGGCCGTCGGAAACGAACACACCATCGGGCTTGTCCGCAAGAATTTCTGCAGCCGTGGTGCTCTGCGCAACCACCTTGACCGTGCAGCCGAGCTTTACGAGCTCGTCGATCACATATTTCTGTGTGCCCAGGTCAACAAATGTGACCCTGCGCTTTTCGTTTTCGGCCTTCACGGTGTAGCCTTCCTTGCAGCCTGCGCCAACGGGAAGTCCCTTGAAGCCTTCGATGAGAGCCAACGCCTTGTCTGCAGAATCGGAAATGGCTGCAATCTGTGCGCCTTCATCACGGATGATGGCGGTCAGTGCACGTGTGTCAATGTCGCAAAGGCCGACAATGCCCTTTTTCTGCATCCACTCGTCGAGTGTTCCCTCACTGCGGAAGTTGGAGGGTGTTTCGCAAACCGAGCGAACAATGAAAGCAGCAGGGTTGACTGCACTCTGTTCGTCTGCGCTCTGCACACCGTAGCAGCCCATGACGGGGAAGGTGCCCACGATCATCTGACCTGCTGCGGCAGGATTGGTAAGAAGCTCCATGTAGCCGACAACGCCGGTGGAGAAAATCAGCTCGCCGACCGAGTCGCCGTCTGCGCCGAAGCGTTTGCCTTCAAAAATGCGTCCGTTTTGCAGGACGAGGTATGCCTTGTTCATTTTTAAGTCCCTCCGTTCGATTGATTGTGCATTTTTAATACACACCCATATATCTAAATAATTATTATAAACCAATACACCGGTGCTGTCAAGTTTTTTGCGGCATAAAATCCGACAGCACAAAAAAAATCTCCCCGAAAAACGGAGAGATTAAAAAGCAATATCAAAAACAGAACAAGCAACGGTTTTTGCAGCCGATGCAGCACAAATAACAAAAGCGAAGGCAGTGCCCGAGGTCGTCATTTTTTCGGTTGTAAGCTGCTTTTTCGTTGTCATGCGCACACCTGCTTTCTGTTTTTTGTCCGCATCATTATACAACAAACAGACCCTTTTGTCAATGGAAAAATCGGCACAAACACAGGCAAATTTAACAACCAAAACCAAAAAACATTGTGCAAAACAACAAAAAATAAAGATTCCGGTTTTTTGATAAATTACGGTTTAGCTTACCGACGAAACCCCTCAAATCCTTGCCGCCCCTGAAAGGGGAGGTGGCGGCGAAGCCGACGGAGGGGTTCGACCAAGTCTGCTGAAACCCTTTAATAAAGCCTGTTCTGACTTCATTTACCCCTCTGTCTGCGTTCCGCAGACATCTCCCCTTTCAGGGGCGACAAGAGGTGGTGAATGTCAGTCTGTTCATAATCTTAACTCACCGCTAAACCATAATTTATTTATCCTCACTCGTCCGCTTTTTTTGATGTTGCTTTATTCAATAATTGCATTAAATGTAAAATTACTGTAAATGAAATGTAAAATAATAATGAATAAATATGTGCGTGGTGCATAAAGTTTTGGGTGTTTTTTTGATGAAATTGCCTATAATTATTTTATGCATTGACTTTTTTATATAAAAGAATTATACTAAAAATTGGTTTATTATCTGTGTTTATAATTTTTTCTTATATAAGCACGGAAAATCTGATGACCCAAAGACAGGAGAGACGATTATGAAACACAAGAACACATTCGTCAAAAAACTCACCGCACTCGTGCTGTGCCTTTGCATGATGCTGCCCATGGTCACCACCGGCTTCGCCCCGATGATGGCTCTGCTGGACGGCATTGTGCCCGAAGCGGAAGCGGCAACGACGTTTAATTCGTCTTACGATACGAATAATGTCGAATATTATTGCGCTTCAGGTCAAACATATTTTTCTACTGATATGGCTCTGTCGTTGCCGAACACCAACTGGCTCGGTATAGTGGAGAGTGGTTCTGCTGAAAATAAATTGAAAAACGCTGGATATGATGTTGCAGGCAAAGACTTGAATGACGGTGCTGGCGGTAAATATGTTTATTTTGGTTACAAATTCACATCCGATCCATCTCAGGCGGTTCGCAAATTGGGTGTCTATAACGGAAGTAATCCACCAGCATCTTATGTGTATGGTGGATGTACATATTATCCTGTAAACAAATATTTTCCGTACAAAAGTGACACTTTAACCACGGGAACATTGGATTTGAACGCAGATGCCGGTGGTGACTACATTTATCTGTACTATACAACCGATCCGAATGCCGGCCCTCCTTTGACCGATTTTGACTGGGATGAAAGTTCCGGAAATGATGCCAACAACATCTGTAAAGATGGTGTAAATTGGATAAATACTTATTCATACGGAACTGCAGGTAAAATCGCCGATTTGAATGCCAATTCCGGCGGTGACTATATTTACTTTTTTACACATTCCCGCGCTACAAAAGTTGAAACATCTTCTTTGCGTGAAAAATTAAATGATGCACAGGATTATCTGAATAACAGCTCCAAATACACTTCTGCATCAATCAGCACTTTACAAACAAAGGTAAATGACGGCAAAGCTGTCACCGATGATTATAATCCGGATGCTTTTTCTAACGCATATGATCAGAATGCAATTGATTCAAAAATAAAGCCTGTTGAAGATGCAATTGTTGCATTGCAAACTACCGTTACACTCAATGCAAACGGTGGTTCGCTTGCTGCAACCTCTTTTAATGTAACGGTAGGAAGAGCAACCAGTTTTGCTGCTGATGTCAGCGCATATGTTCCAACCAGAGCCGGTTATACCTTCCTCGGCTGGTCAACTTCTTCTACTGCAACCTCCGGCAGCAAATCAACTGTCACTTGTGGTCTGATGCCGACTCTCTATGCCGTCTGGCAGGCCAACACTTACACCATTGAATTCGATGCCAACGGCGGCAGCGGCACCATGGCTGATCTTGCTATGACCTACGACACGGCAGCAAGCCTGCCTGCAGTCGGCTTTACCCGTGAGGGCTATACCTTTACCGGTTGGGATTGCGGCGGCAAGAGCTATGCAAACGGCGCTTCTGTTAAAAATCTGACTACAAGCAACGGCGGTGTGGTTACATTTGTTGCACAGTGGCAGGCAAATAAGTATGAGCTCACGATTGACTCCGCCGAGGGTGTCAATCAGACCAACCTGCTGTATCCCGACAATACCGGCGGTACGGTTGTGTTCAATCCCAACGGCGAGCACACCTTCTCCGGCGGTGGCAGCGATATCAGCTACAGCGGTACCTTCTATGATGACGGTATCGATATCAGCGGCAACTACAAGGTTGTTGCAAACGGCAACACCGGCAATGCATTGCTGGAAACCACAACCACTCTGCCTGTCTGGGTATATCTTGAAGCAGGCAAAACCTATGAATTCTCTTTCACCGCAAGCAACGACAAGACCGAGATCTATCTGTTCAAGGACGGCAGCACGAGTGTCCGTGCATCCTTGTCGAAGCATTCGGGCAACAACTATTCGGGCGTGTTCGTTGTGGGTGAATACAACACCGCAAACACCGGTGACACCACATGGCACACCGTTGAAAATGCAACCGGTTATTACCAGCTGCGTCTGGATCAGAACCACAATCTGACCACCCTCGACGGCACCTCCTACAATTATTCCGTTTCTGATTTCGTGATCCGTGAGGTCACTGCCGATGCAAAAAATTACTACAAGCAGCCGTTCGGCTCCAAGCTTGTGCTGACAAATCCTGTCCGTGACGGCTACACCTTTGACGGCTGGACCTTCGACGGCACGCAGTACGGTAGTCTTGAGGGCAATGTTTATACCTTCGGCACCAATAACGATACGCTGAAAGCAAACTGGAGCAAAAATTCCTATACCCTGACCTATAAAAACGGCACGGATGAAACGGCAATTCCTTACGACATTGATTCTGCAATCACCATTGCCGATGCACCCGAAAAAATCGGCTATACCTTTACCGGCTGGAAGCTTGAGGCTGCAGCTGGCAACTGGAACAAGACTCTCTATAATGCCGGCGAAGCTCTTAACGGCATGTTTGGGAACGTCTCTCTTGTTGCACAGTGGGAAAAGAACAGCTATACCTATACCGTTCATCATATGCAGATGAATCTTGACGGTGAAACCTACACCCTTGAATCAAAAGAAACCGTCACCCTCAGCACGGGCGATACCCACACCTTCGCAGTCAAGAACTATCCGGGCTTCTCGGTTCCCGATGCTGTCACCGTAAAGGTGGACGGCACGGGTGAGCGGACTATTGTTTATGAATACAAGCGCAACAAATACAACGTTACCCTTGTTGCCGGTACGGGTGTTGCATCCGTTGACGGCGCAGGTGACTATCTGCATGACGCACCGCTTAATATCGAGGCAACACCTAAAACCGGCTATTCCTCCTCTGTAGTCTGGACGGATGCCGACGGCAACATTATCGATCTTGCAAGCTACAAGGTGACCGGTGATGTTACCCTTACTGCATCTGCTTCGGCAAATGATGTTCAATACAAGGTTGTGCACCTGCTTGAAGGGCTCAACGACAAATACACCATTGAAACAACCGAAGAAAAGAACGGCGCAACGGACACCGAAGCCGTCTTTGCTGCAAAAACCTACGAAGGCTTTACCTATTCGCATGCTGAAGTCAATGACGAAATTGTAACCGCTCCCATCATCACAGGTGACGGTTTGCTTGTCATCGAGCTGTACTATACCCGTGACAAATATACCGTAACAATTGATTGCAACAACGGCATTTCCATTCCTGTAGAACTGAAATATGGCGAAAATATTCCGTTCCCTGACACGGAAAAGCTTGTGAAGGACGGACATACATTCGTCGGGTGGGATACGCAGCATACCACGATGCCGGCATATTCCTTAACCATTAAAGCGGTGTGGGATGTTAATAAGTATGATGTAATTTATATTATTGACAGCGAAGAAGCTGCAAAGTACGAATCCGTTTCCTACGGCACAGAAGTACCTGTTTACACTGTACCTGACGTGCGTGGTTATACCTTTGCAGGCTGGGATGCACCTATTCCCGAAAGCATGCCTGACAATGCGCTGGTATTCCGCGGCTCCTATACATTGAATAACTATACCATCAGCTATGATTGCAACGAAGGTGATCGTGCTGCTGGCGGCAGTTATCCCTCCTTCTACACCGTCAACAGTGCACCCTTCACCATCACAGACCCCGTCAGACAGGGCTGGCGCTTCACCGGCTGGACCGACAACGGCACAAACCTCGGTACCAATCTGACCATCGACCCCGCAAAGACTGATGATTTTGAGCTCAGAAACCTGGACCTTGTTGCATCATGGACAGAAGGTGCTGCAAGCTACACCGTGAATACCTATTTCATGGACACAGACGGTCACTACGGCACAGCCGACAATACCGAAATTATAACCGGAACAACCAATGAACATGTTTCCGCTAACCCCCTTGAACAGACCGGCTTCACCTTGGATACAGAGCATGAGGGCTACCTTTCCTCGGGCACGGTCAAGGATGACGGCTCTCTGGTGCTTAATATTTACTACAAGCGTAATCAGTACACCGTCAAGCTGACTGCAGGCACGGGTGTTGACAGCATTACGGGTGATGGCATTGCAAAAAATGCAGACGGCACCTATGGCGGCACCTTCTACTACAAAGCACCGCTCCACATTTCCGCAAGCCTGAAGGACGGTTATGATGCCCTGCAATGGAACGGCACGGTTCCCACCCTCATGCCTGCAGGCAATGTGAACCTCACCGCTTCTGCCACTGTTGTTACCTATAATATCGAATATAATTACGCAGGCGGTGCTGTTTCCGTAAACAACAAAAACAGCTACACCGTTGAGGATGCGGCATTTACCCTGAACAATCCCACCCGTGCAGGCTACACCTTCGCAGGCTGGACAGGAACGGAGCTGACCGAAGCTGCTGAAAAGGTCACTGTTAAAGCCGGCTCCATCGGCGACCGTACCTACACTGCAACCTGGACACCGATTACCTATACCATTACTTATAATTATGACGGCGGTGCAATGCCTGAGGGTGTGACCAACCCGAGCGAATATACCATCGAAACCGAAACCTTTGAAATCGACAAGGAGCCTGTTAAGAAGGGCTATACATTTGCAGGCTGGACGGGCACGGGTCTGACCGCTGCTACCAAGGATGTCACCATCGCCACCGGCTCTATGGGCAACCGCAGCTACACCGCAACATGGAAAAACGGCAATGCCACATACACCGTCAACCACTATAAGCAGAATCCTGACGGCAGTTATCCTGCAACGGCAAGTGAAACCGAGGTTATCACGGCGATCACAAACACCTCTGTCACTCCCGAAACCAAAAATTATAACGGCTTCACGGCTCCCGATGCAACAACCGTAACCGTCCTTGCCGACAACTCCGTAGTTGTTGATTACAAATATGCAAGAAAAACCTACACCATCACCTACTACACCGTCAGCGCAGACGATCAGACGATTGAATTCAAGACCATTAAGGCGCTCTATGAAGCACCTGTGACCGCAATCACCGAAATTCCCTCCAGAACCGGTTATGCATTCACAAAATGGGATGTTGAGTGCCCTGCAACCATGCCGCTGAACGGTATGAGCATTGTTGCTCTGTGGAATCCGAGCACCTACAACATTACCTACAAGGGCATTTATGACGAGCAGACCTATCCTGCCAAGCACACCTATGACACCGAAACCGACATTTCCGTTATTCCCACCCGTGCCGGCTACACCTTTGCAGGCTGGGAATTCAACGGTCAGCCCATCACATTTGAAAACAACAAGATCGGCAAGCGCCAGTTCAGCGACAACTTCACGCTGACCGCAACATGGACCGCAAATCCGACCACCTACACCATTGCAACCTATCTTATGGGCACCGACGGCCAATATCCCGAGGCTGCAACCTCGTCCAAGACGGCAGCTGCTGTTACCGATGCCGAAATCTCTGCTGCGCATGAAGACATGACCGGCTTTACCGCCGACAAAGCAAGCAGCACCATGCACATTGCGCATGCAGCCCATGACGGCAGCAGTGTGCTCAAGCTGTATTACAGCCGTAATCAGTACACCCTGACCCTCACCGCAGGGGACGGTATTGCAAGTGTTCCCGAAGAAAAGTCTTATTATTATCAGGCTGAAGTTTCGTTCACTGCATCCATGAAAGCAGGTTATGCATGGAGCAGCTGGACCAACACCGCTGACGGATCTCAATTCAGCACCACACAGCAGCAGGTTTTCACCATGCCTGCTTATGACCTCAGCCTGACTGCAAACGCAGCTCCCATCACCTATACCATCACCGTAGATACAAACGGCGGTGCGCTTGTAAGCGAATTCACCAAGGAAAATTACATCGTCACCGATGCAGAAATCCCCGTTCCCGAGGCAACCAGAGAGGGTTACATCTTCAACGGCTGGAGGGTGAACGGCTCTGCTGCACAGCGCAATTATGTCATCAAGCCTGCAGATGCGGTCAATGTTGCGCTGGTTGCAGACTGGACTGCAATTCAGTACACAATCACCTATGAGCTGTCCGGCGGCTCCAATAATGACAGCAACCCCGATTTCTACACCATTGAATCCGACACCATTGTTCTTGAAGAGCCCACCAGAACAGGCTATACCTTTGTTAGGTGGACCGAAGGCAATACCATCAAAGCCGGCTCCACCGGTGACAGAACCTTCACAGCAGAATGGAAGGCAAACGGTGTTGAATACGTTGTCAATGCATGGTATCAGGATATCAACGGTCAGTACAGCGGATATGAAAAGGTTTTCATGTCTGCTGCTGCCGACAGCAAGATTACTGCTTTCGAGCTTGCAACGGATGCAGCACTTGACCGCGAGGGCTTCAGATATGTTGAAGCCAAGGATAATGCAAATAATGTGCTTACCGAATTCACGGTTTCTGCAGACGGCACGACCGTTGTAAACCTTTATTTTGCACGCAACAGCTATAGCATTGCGTTTGATGCCAACGGTGGTACCGGCAGCATGAGCCGTATTGAAAATGTTTATTACGGCACAACCGTGCAGCTGCCTGCCAACAATTTCACCAGATTGGGTTATGAATTCACAGACTGGAACACCGAGTTTGACGGCAGCGGTAAGTCTTATGAAGATCAGGGTATTTATGAGCTGAATCTTGACTACCAGAACGGTCACACCATTCCTCTGCATGCACAGTGGGAAATTGTTACCTACAATATTACTGTAAATAATTTCCAGCCTGAGGCAGTGCTTCCGGAGGGAGAAGCGGTTCCTGCAACCTACACCGTTGAGGATGTTGTCAAGCTGCCTACTCCGATCTGGGCAGGCTACACCTTTGCCGGTTGGTATTGTCCGCAAACGGGTGATACTTATGTAAATCAGCTTCCTGAAAGATTTACCGGTAACATCACTCTTGAGCCGATGTGGTCTGCAAAGCTGCAGAACTGGCATCTGGATGTTTATTACATGCTTCCCGACGGCAGTTACAGCGATACCCCGGATCAAACCTACAAAAACCTGACTGACGGTGTTACCGGTGTCGAAAGTGACGGCCGTGCATTTACCGGAAGCGAAATCAGTGTTCCTAAAGATATTTTTGTGCAGAATGGCTTCCAATACGATGGTAACGGCAGCTGCATAGTTGGTCTTGCCAAGGATCCGTCTGCAGGTGAACTGCGTCTTGTTGTCAGATATGCCCGTGAAGAATTTGATGCTGTTTATGAATATGAGGACGATAAGGGCACGCAGACCATCGTGATGTCTGCGCTCTACGGTGCTGCCTTCCCGACAATTGAAGAACCGAAGAGAACAGGATATACCTTCATGGGTTGGAGCAGAGCTTTGCCCGAAACCATGCCTGCAAATGTTGTATTCCTTGAAGCTGAATGGCAAATCAATAAATACACCATTTTCTATTACGATACAGACGGCACAACACTGCTTTCTTCCGTTAAGCAGGATTACAAGTCTGTAATTACTCCCTTTGTGCCCGAAAAGGCCGGTTATAACTTCGTAGCATGGGATAAAGAAGAGCCTTCCGTCATGCCTGCAGCCGACACTGCACTGATTGCAGAATGGAGCATCATCAATTATCCCATCAACTACAATCTCAACAGCGGTACAAATGCTGATGAAAACCCCGCAACCTATACCGTTGAGGATTATGTCGAGCTGAAGGCTCCCACCAAGACCGGCTACACCTTTGCCGGCTGGAGTGACAACGGCATTATCGGTAAGGGAAGCACCGGTGTCAAGACCTTCACCGCTGAATGGACCCCGAATACCGATACAAAATATACTGTCAATTACTGGCTGCAGCCTGTTGACGGTGCAACCGATACCGCACTGTACACCAAGAGCGAAAAGTCCTTCGTCGGACAGGGAACAACCGCAACCAATTCGGTCATCACCCTTGCTGATATTGAAGGCTTCACAAAGCCGAAGGCAACCGCTGAAATTTATGTCAGTGCAGACGGCAGTGCAGTAGTTGATTTCTATTACACCCGTAATCAGTACGAAATCACCTTCGACACCCTCGGCGGCAGTGCAGTCGATGCAGCTACCTATTATTTCGAGGCAGCAGTGACCGCACCTGCTGCAGCACCCACCAGGACCGGCTACACCTTTGACGGCTGGGATGCACTTCCCGAAACCATGCCTGCAAAGGATGTCACCGCAACCGCAAGATGGACTGCAAATTCGTATGACATTGAGTATAAGAATACTGAAAAGGCAGATGCATTTGCCCAAGTCACTGCTCATACCTACGGCAAGGAAACCGGAATTGATGACCTGACCCGTCCCGGCTATACCTTCAACGGATGGATCGTCAACGGTGCAGGTGCCCCTGTCAAGGGACTTGTGCTTGCTGCAGACGGCTACACCGACAAGATCACCCTCACGGCTGACTGGTCGGCTAATGAGCAGAACTATTATGTTGAAATCTTCTATCAGGATGCAGAGAATGTTAACTCCTATGAAGGCACTGAAACGCTGACACTGACCGCAAAAACCGATGAGGTCGTCACCTTTGTGCCTGAAGAAAAGGCAGGCTTTGTCTACAATCCCGACAAGAGTGCGGTAACAGGTACGATCCCCGCATCCGGAGAGCCGCTGCGTCTTGAGGTTTCTTATGACCGCCGTGCTTACACCCTGACATGGGATGTTGAGGGTGTGCAGACCACCGAATCTTATCTCTACGGTCAGGCAATCTCGTATCCTGCCGAGCCGACCAAGGAAGGCTACAGCTTCATCGGCTGGACTCCCGCAGATGTCAAAACCATGCCGGCTGCGGACCTTACACTGAAGGCACAGTTTGCAGCATCCGATCATACCGCATACAGAGTTATTCACAAATTCGAAGCTCTCGACGGTAACGATGAAGTGAGAACAGAGCTGCTGTACGGCACAACCAACACAACCGTTACCCCGCCTGTGCTGACAGGTAATGATATCATCGGCTTCACCGCACCTGCAGCCAAGAGCCTGACCATTCTGCCCGACGGCAACGCATATGTGGAATATTATTACACCAGAAACAGCTATTTGCTTACGGTTGATGTGAGCGACACAGGCCTTGTCAGCGATGCACAAAGCACAACAGTGAAATACGGCGCAAAGGTTGTGCTTGCTGTTGAAACGGCAGACGGCTACAAGTTTGACGGCTGGACGGTAAACGGCACAACCGTTGCCGACACCGCTGCACAGGCACTGCAGTTCAATATGCCTGCAAATGATGTCAGCCTGACAGCGGCTGCATCTGCCATTGTTTACAACATCACTTACACCGACAAGCAGAACGGCACATACGCAGAAGGTGAGGTCAACCCCGACACCTACACCGTTGAAACCGAAAGCTTCACCCTTTATAAGCCGACCAAGCGCGGCTATACCTTCCTTGGCTGGACCGGCTCCAACGGTGCTGCAGCACAGGAAACGGTTACTGTTGCAAAGGGCACCTTCGGTGATCTTGCTTACACCGCAAACTGGCAGGTCAATCAGTACACCATTACTTATGACTATGCCGGCGGTACCGTTGCAGTTCCCAACCCGACCTCCTACACCGTTACCGGTGCTTCCTTCAAGCTCAACAATCCCACCAGACCCGGCTATGACTTTGCAGGCTGGAAAGGTACAGATCTGACCGAAGCGGTTACGGATGTTGTCATCGAAGCAAATTCCATCGGCAACCGTTCCTATATTGCAACCTGGACGGCAAAGGAAATTGAATGTGTTGTCAACTACAATTGGCAGAATATTGATGACGACGGATACACCCTGAAAGATACCGCAACCATCAAGGTTACCAATGACACTTCCTTTGCACCCGAAGTCAAGACTTATGAAGGCTTCATCACGCCTGCTGCACAGTCTGTAAAGGTTGTGAACGGTGTTCCCGTTGAAATCAATTATAATTATGACCGCGAAACCCATACCGTAGAGCTGACTGCAGGCACGGGCATTGCTTCCGTCAGCGGTGCAGGTACCTATCGCTACGGCGCAGCTGTTACCGTCAATGCAGTTGTTGCAGACGGCTACACATGGAAGAACTGGACCACAGACGATGCAGTCAGATCCGAACAGACTGAATATCCCTTCACCATGGGCACGGCAGATGTCAGCCTGCAGGCAAATGCAACGCTGGATATCTACGAAATCACTTATAACGGTCTGGATAATTACACCACCATTGAAGCAAATCCGCAAAATTACAATGTTCATACCGACACAATTGTTCTGAACAATCCCACAAAGGACGGCTACACCTTCAAGGGCTGGACAGGTACAGGTCTGAACGAGGCAACCATGCATGTGGAAATTCCTGCCGGCTCACTCGGCAACCGTACCTACACTGCAACATGGAATGTCAACACCTATGCGCTGACCTATGACCTTGCAGGCGGTATGCTTGCAGACGGCGAAAGCATTCCTGCAACATTTACGGTTGAAAGCACCTTCACCCTTCCCACACCTGTACGCACCGGCTATGAATTTGCAGGCTGGTATGACGGCACAACCACCGTCAATACGGTCGTATTCAACCGCACAACCGAGGACCGCTTCTACACCGCAACATGGACTCCGAGAAATGACACGGCTTACATCGTCAACCATTTCTATATGGATATCTACGGTAACTATGCAGCCTCCCCGAGCAAGACCGATGATCCTGCAACCACCATCGGCACCACAGGTGCACCCATTGTATTCGCTCCGAATGCTCCGGAGGGCTTCTCTGCTGACTATGCAACCAACGAAAAGGGTGAGAAAACAGAGAACTTCGTCATCAATGCAGACGGCACCTCTGTTGTCAACTACTATTACAGCCGTAATCAATACACCCTGACCTATTACACCGTAGCAAACGATGTGCTGCAGGAAACCACCTATTACTTCGGCGAAGGTATCCCCGAGGCCCCCACGGCTGTACGCGAAGGCCATACCTTTACCGGTTGGAATGCTGAAATTCCTGCTACCATGCCTGCACACAATGTTGACATCACCGCACAGTGGGATATCAATCAGTACACCATTACCTTTGCAAACACAGGTGATACGGCAATTGCACCCATCACACAGAATTACGGCACTGCAATTTCTGCACCTGCCAATCCCGCCAGAGTCGGCTATACCTTTAACGGATGGGATGTTGCAATTCCCGCCACCATGCCGGCAGTTGATCTGACCATCACCGCATTGTGGACGGTCAATCAGTATACCATCACCTTTGCAGACACCGGTGACAGCACAATTGCTCCCATCACCGCTGATTACGGCACTGCAATCACCAGACCTGCAAATCCGACCAAGACCGGTTACACCTTCGGCGGATGGAATGTTGCAATTCCCGCTACCATGCCGGCAGAAAATCTGACCATCACCGCATTGTGGACAGTCAATCAGTATACCATCACCTTTGCAGACACCGGTGACAGTACAATTGCTCCCATCACCGCTGACTACGGCACGGCTATCACCAAGCCTGCAGATCCCTCCAGAAGAGGCTACCAATTCACCGGTTGGGATATCGAAATTCCTTCCGTCATGCCTGCCAATAACGTAACCGTAAGGGCAACATGGCAGACGATTCCCTATACCATCACATTTGACGCAGGTAAGGGCACTGTTACCCCGACAACCAAGTCCTACACCGTGGAAGATGCAATCACACTTCTTCCCGTTCCCACCCGTGCAGGCTATACCTTCGAGGGCTGGCTGGATGCAAACAATCTGCCGGTAACAGCAATCAATAAGGGCACCATCGGCAATATGACCCTGACTGCAGAATGGTCCGCAAATGAGCAGACCTATACCGTGAAGCTGTACTACATGAACACCGTCGGCACCTATGGCGAGCCTGAAATCAAAACCTTCTCGGCAAACACCGATACGCTTGTTTCCTTTGATATCAACGACGGCAACCGGGCAGGCTTCACAGCTGACAGCAAAAACAGCTCGCTTTCGGGTACAATTCCCGGAACAGGCACCCTGACCCTGACGGCTTACTACATTCGTGATCAGTACACGGTTATCTATGATTTCGCAAACGGCACAGCGCTTCAGAAGGTCGAAGATTATTTCGGAGCACAGCTGGCGGATGTTACCACACCCGACAGAACAGGCTATACCTTCCTGGGCTGGTTCGATGCAAACGACAATCAGGTTACTCTGCCTGAAGCAATGCCTCTGGGCGGCGGCACCTATACCGCAAAATGGAGCACCAACGGCTACACCCTGACCCTGCTTGAGTCCGACGGAACACCTGTTGAGACCATTGCTTACAGCATTGAAGCCGATTCCGTGCTTCCCGATATGTCCAAGGCCGGCTACTTCTTCCGTGGCTGGAAGGTCACCGAAGCAGACGGTGCATGGGCACTGACCGATGCAAACTATGCAGCAGGCGAGCCTCTCAAGGGCAAGCATGGTAATGCAACCCTGACCGCAGACTGGACAACAGTGCAGTACACCCTCGAATTCCATACCGACAAGGGTACGGTCGATCCTGCTTCCCTCACATACACGGTTGAAAATGTCACCGATGTGCTTCCCACACCTGTTCGTGCAGGCTACACCTTTGCAGGCTGGCTTGCAACAGAGGTTAAGGACGACACCATGAGCCCCGGCTACATTTATTGGATTGTCGACGAAACCTATCCCGCAGGCAAGGCACTCACCAACACCTACGGTAACGCAAGCTTCCTTGCACAGTGGAAGGAAAACACCTATTCCGTAACCGCTTCTGCAGCAAACATCACCTTTGAAGGTGCTGCAACGGCAACAGTTGATGCGGATTACACCGCAACCCTGACACCGCATGCAGGCTACAAGCTTCCTGCTGCAATTTCCGTTACCATCGGCGGCAAGGCTGCTGCTGTCAATACCGATTACACATGGACCGTCAACGAGGACGGCATCGGCACACTCGTGCTCAATGGTGCCTCCATTATCGGCGATGTGAAAATCAGTGTTGCACGCGAAATCATTACTTATACAATTAAATACAATTACAATAATGCAACCACCATTCCTGCAAACCCCGCAACCTACAATGTTGCAACGGAAAGCTTCAGCCTGATTGCTCCCAAGCGTGTCGGCTACACCTTCCTTGGCTGGACCGGCTCCAACGGCGAAACGGCTGAAACCGCTGTCACCATCGACAAGGGCTCTGTCGGCAACAGAAGCTATGTCGCAAACTGGAGTGCAAATCTCAACGATTGCGTTGTTGAGCATTATAAGCAGGATATCGGCGCAACCGGCTGGACGCTTGCCGATTCCGAAGCAACACAGCAGTACACCGATACCGTCTTTGCTCCTGAAGTCAAGAGCTATGAGGGCTTCACCTCTCCGTCCGCAAAAACAGTTGCGGTTGACGGCAACGGCAAGGTTGTAATCCGTTACGAATACACCCGTAATCAGTACGAGCTCACCGTGGACGGCTCGGCAGGTGTTTCCGTGGCTGCAGGCACAACTGCAGTATGGTATGACGAGGCTGTCAATATCAGCGCACAGGCCATCATGGGCTACACATGGGCAGGCTGGACGGTAGAAAATGTTACCGTTGATGACACCACCGTCAATGCACTCAGCTTCCGTATGCCTGCAAAGGCTGTCAGCCTGACTGCAAATGCAACACTTAATCATTATGACATTGCTTATGATCTTGCAGGCGGTACCGTCAACGGCACCAATCCTGACGGCTACGATGTCACCACCCCGACCT
>JAZOWJ010000213.1:0-5502 GCA_045659125.1 Acutalibacteraceae bacterium | reverse complement strand
TGTCGATGTCAGGCTTTTCGTTCTTTTCGGTCAAAGTGAAATCGGAGTTGGTGTTTGTCAGAGCGCAAAGGGTACCCAGAGAGGTGTCGATTGCATAGTAACCAAGATCAAGACCTGTGAATTCAACGGTTGTGCCGCTTGCAGTTGCAGTTGCAGTTGCGGTAATGCCTTTTTCTTTTGCGTAAGCAACAGCAGCCTTTGCAAGCTCAGCTTTTCTTTCTTCGGTTTCTTCGCCGACCCATTCGATGGTGCCGTTGTCAGTGTTTTCCTTCAGGTAAGCTGCGCCTGTACCTTTAAGGAAATCAGCCCATTCATCAGTAACGGTATAACGGCCCTGGTCATCGTTGCCGGCAACAGGTGCAAAGTCAAACATCTTGTAGACGTTGTAGGTTGCGCCGTCAATTGCATTGGTGATGGTGATTGTGCCGTTGCCTGCTGCGAATGCCATAACTGCGCAGGAGAGAACGAGTGCGAGTGCTACTAAAACTGCAAATACTTTTTTCATTTTTTGTTACTTCCTTTCTTTTTTTAATTTGCAATTTTGGTTACGGGGTTTGTTTTTGCATTCTCCGTCGCAAACGGATAATTTTTTGCGGATTGGAGATTATGTCAACCTCCTTTCACGCTTACGACGAATTATGCTATACAAAACCGGAGCTGCCGCCAGAGCAAAACCGATTATTGTAACAAAAAGGGGAGTGCTGCTGCCCGTTTCGGGTAGCACGAAGCCGTAGGTGTAGTTTTCTATGGCAAGAATGGTGGTAACGTTCTGAATAAGTCCGTTCGGGTCAGTCTCATAGAAATAGAAATAAACCGGAGCCTGCAGCTTCATGTAACCATCGGGGGGCTCGTGCTCAACCAGTGCGTACGGTCCGCCGATTGTCAGATATTGCGTTTCAATGAAAACCGTACCGTCCTGACCGGTTGTATAAGTGCCGATGTAGTTAAGAATGCTTCCGTCATTTGCCGTAATGCTTTGCGGGCAATCTGCCGGAATCTGCGCATCCGGATCACCCATGGGGCCATACATATGGAATGCGACATTTGCAAGGCGCTCATTGGTGTCGCCGTCCTGCTTAATGAGTGTGATGCTGTGGTTGGAGCCCGAAGCACCGCCGCTGTGCTGTTCTACATTGAAGGTTGCATCAAGAATATCAGTTACCGACGCTTTACCATCAACCTTAACAGCGTTGTTTACCGATACGTGACCACTTTCTGTAATGAGTGTGGTATAGTCAATTCTTATGTGAAGCTCATCTGGCAAAACAAATGTAAGCTTGTTGGCCGGCTGGTCATAAGTAACGGTGTAGCTATAGTCGCTGCCGGCGCTGTCGAAGTCGATCCAGCTGCCGCTTGCCTTGTCCTGATAAAGAAGCTTGATTGTATCCCAATAGACCGAAAGATTATGTGTCATTGTGTCTTCAATGGTAATTGTATCGGTTCCCTTGAGAATATCCAAGGCATTACGGTTGATATGAATATCAAACAAAAGCTTGTTATCTTTCTGCACAGCATGCTTATCAAGCAAGCCCGTTCTGATTCCCACGGTATCCGATGCAGGTCCGGATGTGTTATCTCCGCTCCATGTGAGTTCGGCTGTGTTGTCAAGCTTATATTTATTTTCTTCTGTGGACTGCAGATATTCATCCTTGAGTCTGAGTTTGTAGGTGAACACATGCTTACCACCTGCACCGATCGAATTGCAGTATGTCTGATAATCGTTGAACGCCTTGATCCAGCTGATTGTGTTCGCAGCCAAGGACGGATTCGTCTGACTCAAGCCGAACTGACTTGCAGGAATGCTCATTGTGTTGCCTGCAACTTCGCCGTTATACACATATTTGTTGTACCAGACCGAATTATTCCACGGATCATAGCAGGTTACCATCAACGAGTCATCCACATATTCAAGTCTTTCATCGAAGGTATCGTTGAAAATAATTGAGTAAGCAGAAGTGAGGTATCCCTGATTGCCACCCGAACCCGGAATTGTATTATAGAAGGTGACCGTATAATCAACAGTTCCGTCATCGTTTACAATTGCCTTCTTGGTGATTTTCGGCGCATATTCATAAGTTGATGTGCCCGTCGCCTGAATAAGGTCGGTATAATTGAGATAAGCCTCATTGGCAAGCTTGTAGTTTTGCAAGAGAATATCTTCAATTGTCTTATCGCCTTGCAGCTCACCGGTCCATTGCGTGCCTGTTGCAGCATCAAAAGGAATTTTATAAGAAATCGTCAGCTTGGCATTTTCATTGAGTATCCATTTTGATGATGTCACATCAGCGGTAGATGTGTTGAAATAAACATTAAAACTGTGATACTGATTTCCACCCGCTGGAGAGACGAGTATAAATGTATTCTCAGTAGGTCCACCGGGTACATAGGGTGTAAAATTAACTGTTCGTCCGCTATCTGTTTGAGCTGTTATTACAAGATCTTCAGGAGCATTTTCCACATAGAGGAAACCTTCCGCATTCTCGTTATAACTCCAGAATGCTGCCAGGTCGGTCAGGAAAAATCCGCCCCAATCTTTTATAACACCGGGAATATCAGCTTCAATTGTGAAATAAACATATTTGCCGTCACTACCGCTTGCGCTCTTGCTGATGTGCGGAATGAAACCGACAACATCCGCTTCGCCTCCGGCAACTTCTTCGCGCTGATTGATGGTGACCTTTGCAGTATTTGTATAATGCTTCTGTTCTCCTTCCTGAAGCTCCTCATAGGTCGTATAGTAAACAATAACAAATCTATGTCCGTCAGGAAGGGCAAAGGACATTGAATTGTTGTTGATTTCAACATTGTCCCAGCTCAGTGGAGTTTCTCCGAGTTTATTGCCCCACTGGTCATAGCGTTTAATCAGGATGTCCTTGTCTGTGTAATATTCAAGTCCGTTGCCCAGGGTGTCAACAACAACTGTGCCTTGCAGATTGGTGTCGCTTTTTTTAATTTCAATTTCCCACTCAATTACAGGAACAAGTTCTCCGTTTATACCTTTGATAACAGATTGCTTACCGCCTTTTTCAATTTTGTTTAATTCTACGGTAACCCAATCGTCATCGCCGCCTTGGACGGGGGCTCCCAGCGCATTCTCGCCATGAGGATAAACACCGTTCCAAAGGCCGACACTATCATTATCGAGTTGGTCATCATTGATTGCAGCTTTATAATTGATTATATAACCTTCGCCCGCTGCGAAGTCGGGGAAGCCCGATAATGTAAAGCCTGTTTCTGCTGTTGATGAATAACGACCTGGCCCTATTGTCGGTTGTGGATCAAGAACATTTCCTTCAAGATCGGTTACCACGATTGTGTCCTTAAGTGCATGGTGCTTGTTGTCAGGATATATATCATCAGGCACAACAAGATTTTTTATAACTGCCTTAGTGGCTTCTATTCTGATTTGATAATCGATTGTGTTGTCTTTGCCGTTGTAGCTGCCGTGGGTTTTTGATACTTCCATTGCAGCCTCAGTATCCAGTTGGAGATTAACCTTTATTTCATCGTTAAAAACAACATCTGTAGATGTGCCGGATTGTGTTGAGCCTATCGTTGCATTGAATTCAATCGTAAAATCAACATTTGAATATTTTGCACCGAAGCATTCACCTGTTACGGGATCGTCGTGAAAGACAACAATCAACATGCCGTCATCTCTGATGAAATATTCGCCAACGTCCTCGATGGTGCCGTCTTCAGTTTTTGCAGTGATCGGGTGCCATTCCGTGAACGGAGTGCAATGAATATTTTCAGGAATCTGATAATGAAGATGATGATCTTCGTCATGTCGGAACTGAATCCATTCGCTGCCGGAGTTGTCTTCTGCGAACTCCATAGTTATGACGTAGGTCTGACCAAGATATACTGTTGAGTTGTTATCTAATATTTCTCCCTCGAGCGTTTTAAAGGTTACAGCTTTAATGACAGTTGTAAGGTCATTGATATATGTAATGTTTGCCTGAGGTGCAGAGAAAAGCATAAGCTGCGGGGCAGATACAGACTGCGCTTCCTCCTTTTTATTATTTACGTTGGACGCAAGACTGTTGGACTGATGTTCTGTATCTTTTGCAAAGTGCAACTCGCCGGTGAGTCCGTAGCCTATAATCTGATCTGAATTTGCAATATTTACGACTTCAACCTTGTCATTGCTGTCGCCTGTTATGATAACAAAGCTTGTTCCTTCGGCTGACAGGATGATTCCGACTGAATCGGCAATCGAGTCACCGGTTGTGTCAATAAAAATAAGGTCGCCGCGTTGCGGATCATAGGAATCAGCTGAAGCATAAGCACGTCTGCCTTGCCATGCAATGCGCATTGCGTCAGCTCCTGCACACTTAAGCTCGGTGTCATTGTTGATGTTGGAATAATGCAGGCAGAAGGCAACAAACATCGTATTCCACTTGCCGTACGGATTGCCGTACCATTCGCCGTATCGGGTGTATCCGTTGCGGTTGCCTGCATGGTCAAACTCAAAGTTTTTGTTGCTTTCGGTATATCCGATTTGCGTTGAGGCTATTGCAATCAGATTTTCCGGTATATTATTTGTCAGCTCAACATCATCAATGGTTGCAAGCCAATCACTGATGCTTTCGATATCTGCTGTTTTATCGGGGAAGCATGAGGCGGTATGCAGATGCTCCGGTGTGTTGCAGCTTAAAACGACTTCGTAGCATGCGTCGGAATGCGTATGAGTTAGCTGTGTTGGTGCTGCGTTTTCGGACAAAGCTGTTGCATCTTCGCTTGTTTGTTCTTCTGTGATAATCGGAATACCGACTTCTATATCGCAAATCAATTCATTTGTATAACATTCTTCATTGTGTGAATGCTCATTCATTCCGCATAATGCTTCACCTGTTGCCGTGATGCCGCTCAATTTAAGTCCCCAGAACACAACAACAAAAACAAAAATAGCAACTATAAAAAATATGGCGGCAAGCTTTTTGCTGTCTGTGCGGAATCTTTTGTGCCTGCTGAGATAATCACGGTTTACAGTATCCATGCTTGCCACCTCCTTAAAATAATTATTCTATAAATGAAATTGAATCACAGGGCCATATTCTGAAAAAGATTTTGCCGACAATATATTCTTCGCTGACAAGACCGATTACTGAACTGCGGCTGTCAATTGAAGTGGAACGATGGTCGCCAAGAACGAAATAATGATTGTCAGTGATAACACAAGGGAATGTGATATCGCATTCGCCGAAAGCTTTATCTGTGACATAGCTCTCTTCCAGCTTTTCATCGTTAACAAAAACATTTCCTTCCTCGTCGATGTTGATTTTATCGCCCGGCAATCCGATAACTCGTTTTATGAGCAGCTTGTTCTGATAGGAGAAGCAACAAAGCTCACTTTGCTGAAGGTTTGTTGTTTTTAAAAGTACAACAATTTCCTCGTCATTGAGTGTCGGCTCCATACTGCTGCCTTTTATTTGCAGAACGGGCAGCGCCAGTGTTGCAATCAACACTGCGATAGCAGCAACAACAATCAATGAAGAC
>JAZOWJ010000212.1:0-2802 GCA_045659125.1 Acutalibacteraceae bacterium | reverse complement strand
TATCGGCAACGGCGGCATTTTCAAGGGGGCTCATCTTCCCTTTTATATCCGTGACAAGCGCGTGCAGGTTGTAGCCCTTTGCGACATCCGCAAGGAACGCGCAGAATGGGCAAAGAACAAGCATTTCAAGCAGGCTGCGGTTTACACCGATTACAAGGAGCTTCTGAAAGACGAGAGTATTGACGCGGTGGATATCTGCACACCGAACTACCTGCATTCCATTATTGCGGTGGAGGCTTTTGCTGCAGGCAAGCATGTTTTTTGCGAAAAGCCCGATGCAATCAACGTGGAAGAAGCCATGAAGATGAAAAAAGCAGCCGAGGATGCAGGCAAAACACTGATGATTATGCGTAACAACCGTTGGTCGGATATTTCCCGTATTGCAAAAGAAATGTCCGAAAACGGTGAGCTTGGTGATATTTATGCAGCCCGTTGCGGATGGATCCGCAGACGCGGCATTCCCGGCAAGGGCGGTTGGTTCACAACAAAAGCCATGTCGGGCGGCGGTCCGCTGATTGACCTCGGCGTGCACATGATTGACCTTGCCATCTGGCTGATGGGCAACCCGAAGCCTGTTTCCGTCAGTGGCGGTACCTTCTGCAAGTTTGCTGACAATGACGTGTCTGACTCCGTCAATTCCAATTTCGGCGACAAGGTCGAGGGCGGCACATTTGACGTGGAAGACCTTGCCATGGGCATGATCCGCTTTGAGAACGGCGCCATTCTGCAGATTGAATTCAGCTGGGCATCCAATATTGCAAGAGAAAAATCCTTTGTTGAGCTGCGCGGCTCCAAGGCAGGCATTGACTGGTCGCAGAGCCGTATGAAGATTTTTACGGAAGCAAACGGCAAGCTCAAAAACATCCGCAAGCAGCGCAAAACCGCTTCGGGCGGACATGACAAGAACCTTGCACACTTTGTTGATGTTATCACAGGCAAGGCAAAGCCCGACTTTGTTCCCGATCAGGGCATTGACATGATCAAGATTCTCACCGCTATGTATAAATCCGCTGAAACAGGCAAGGAAGTTTTGCTGTAAACAAATAACAGGAGCTGCAAGTGATTGCGGTTCCTTTTTTTTATGATTATTAAAATAATTCCCACAAAAAAAGGACTGTTTTCACAGTCCTTTGAAAATTTATTTTCTCTTTTTGCCGAAGATGCCGCCTTTTGTTTCACCCGTTGCAGGGTTTTCACCGCAGGCCTCGGCATAAGCACGAAGCAGCTCCTTCTGCTTGTCATTGAGCTTCTTGGGCACCGCAACCATCACACGCACAAGCTGATCGCCTCTGCCTCTGCCGTTGAGATTGGGAATGCCTCTTTCCTTGAGCTTGAAAACATCGCCCGGCTGTGTACCTGCGGGAATGGAATATTTCACATTGCCGTCCAGGGTGGGCACGGTCAATTCCGAGCCGAGTGCTGCCTGCGCAAAGCTGACAGTCACCTCATACCAAACATTATAGCCGTCACGCTCAAAGAACGGATGCGGACGCACATTGACACCGACACGCAGATCACCTGCAGGACCGCCGTTGATACCCTTGTTGCCTTCGCCCCTTATGTTGATTGCCTGTCTGTCGGAAATGCCTGCAGGGATATCCACTTCAATTTTTACATTTTTACGCAGACGGCCTGCGCCACGGCACTTCGAGCACGGAGTGGGAATGATGGTACCCTTACCGTTACACTTGGGACACGGCTTGGTGGATGTCATATTACCAAGCATGGTACGCTGTGTGACCGTTACCTGACCGCGACCGTTACAATCCGAGCAGGTCTGGGTGGTCGTACCGGGTGCGGCACCCGAGCCGCTGCAGCCGTCACAAACCTCTACACGTGCAACCTCAACCGTTTTGCGGCAGCCCTTGGCTGCTTCTTCAAAGGAAATGGTGATGTTCGACTGCACATCACTGCCCCTTTGCGGTGCGTTGGGATTGCTGCGCTGACCGCCGCCGAAGCCGCCGCCGAAGGAGGACGAAAAGATATCGCCGAGGTCAAACTCCATTCCGCCACCGCCAAAGCCGCCGAAGCCACCACCGAAGCCGCCTTGTCCTGCTCCGTAATTGGGGTCAACACCGGCATGACCGAAACGGTCATAACGAGCCTTTTTATCGGCATCGGACAGCACCTCATAGGCCTCGTTACATTCCTTGAAAGCCGCCTCGGCTGCTGCATCACCGGGATGCAGGTCGGGATGGTACTGCTTTGCCATTTTGCGGTATGCTTTTTTGATTTCGTCCTCGGTTGCATTTTTCTGCAGGCCGAGGACCTCATAGTAATCTCGTTTATCTGCCATTCTTATAACCTCCGTAACGGGGCATCGCAGGATGCCCCGTTATCGAGTTGTGTTTAAAATTTAGTTGATGTCCTCGTAGGAAGCATCGTAGTAACCGTCGTTACCGCCGTTGGGAGCACCGTAGTTACCTGCATTGGGATCCCAGTTTGCCTGTGCATTGGGGTCGAAGCCCTGACCTGCGTTGGGATTTGCAGCATTGTAAATCTTTTCTGCGATCTTCTGGAATGCAGAGGTGAGCTCTTCCTGACGGGACTTGATGAGGTTGTAATCCTCACCCTTGAGTGCATCCTTGAGGGATTCGATGGATGCATTGACGGTTGCCTTGTCATCCTCGGTGAGCTTATCACCGTTTTCGCTCATGAGCTTTTCACATTCATAAACCATCTGGTCTGCATTGTTGCGGATGTCAAGCTCTTCCTTACGGCGCTTGTCTTCTTCAGCAAACTGTTCAGCCTCACGGACAGCTCTTTCAATATCTTCCTTGCTCATGTTGGTGGAAGCGGTGA
>JAZOWJ010000211.1:0-1507 GCA_045659125.1 Acutalibacteraceae bacterium | reverse complement strand
GGCTATTATGAAATCAGATGCATTCTCCCCAAGTCCACCGGTATGTGGTCTGCATTCTGGATGATGAACCACGGCGTTACCAAGGTTGACGGCTCGGGTCAGGACGGAACAGAGGTTGACATTTTTGAATCCATGTATTACAAAGATGAAGTCTTAGGCTACGGTGACTGCGTCATCAGCGGTATCATTTATGACGGCTACGGACCTGACGTACAGAACGCAAGCATCGACAAGTGGTATGCCGAAAATCCGTATGAGGAATACAACACCTACGGCCTTGAATGGAATGAAAATGAATACATTTTCTATATCAACGGTGTTGAAACCGGCAGACTCAACAAGGGCGGCGTCAGCCAGAATCCCGAATGGCTGCTTGTTTCCTGCGAGGTTGCAGGTGAAAACGGTGTGGCACATGCTGACAGACACGGCACAGGCAAAATGAGCATGAAACCCGGTGATACAGCAGAATTCATCGTTGACTACGTCAGAGTTTATCAATACAAATAAAACATTTCTCAAGCTGCAGGCCTTTGCAAAGGGCTTGCAGCTTTTTTGTATTAAAGTTTTTAATATTATTATTAAAAAAGGGTTGACTTTTTCACTGAATTGCATTAAAGTGAACTTGTATGTGCATTGCATACAAAATTAACACAAAAACCGAAAGGAAAGTGATACATTTTGATTAAACTCGGTGTCAACAGTGTTCTTTTTAAAGCTTTTACATTCCGTGAAGCTGCTGAAATGATCAGCCGTTGCGGCTACGACGGTGTTGAAATTTCCGCAATCGAAGGAATGTGCGAGCATCTGAAATTAAGCGAATGGAAAATGCGCAAGAGTGAGCTTTTGAGCATTTCTGAATATTACAACCTTCCCTTCCTGTCCACGGAGGTTGCCTCGCGAGACAGAAACCGTCTGCTGACTGCATTTGAAGCCTGTGCAGAGCTTGGCATTCCCGTAGCAAACATCGGCTCGGGCGGCAGCACTGGTGACGAAGAATCCTTCAAGGAAGCAATGGAAGCCATTGCTGTTTCCGCAGCGGATGCAAAGAGCTTCGGCGTTTCGTTGTGTGTAAAAGCACATGTAGGTGCTGCTGTTCATGATACCGCAACCACATTGCGCATGGTCGAAGAAATCGGTCTTGAGGGCTTCGGTGTTGACATGGACCCCAGCCACATCCACAGAGCAGGCGAAAATCCCGCTTTGGAGCTGCCCAAGGTCATCCATGCCATGAAGCATATTCACATCCGTGACTGCAAGGGAGAGGGACCGTCCCCCGGAGAGCCCATGCTGCAGGCCTGCGGCAGAGGTGACATTGATCTGTTCGGCTATTTTGAAGCCATGGTCAATGCAAAATATGACGGTCCTGTTTGTCTTGAGGTTATCGGTGCTGACCAGACCATGGCAAATGCAACTGCCATTGCAGCCGAAAGCTACGGCTATATGAATGCAATCCTCAAAAAATTAGGTGCAAGATAAAAACGAGATAAGGAGAAAAGACTATGGCAAA
>JAZOWJ010000210.1:0-7238 GCA_045659125.1 Acutalibacteraceae bacterium | reverse complement strand
ACATGGCTACGATCCGACTTTGATCACCACCTGTACGGAGAAACAAAGGAAAAGAAATTCTACCGTCTGAATCCGCATCTTGCGAACGGTGATCTCGGTGAATATCCGTGCATGCTTGAAAAGAATACAGGTCTTTTTGATGCAATCAAAGAAGACGGCACCATTCAGGCTATTGTGGCAGGACATGACCACACAAACTGCTTTGACGGCACATGGAACGGTGTGCGAATGATTCAGACCGCTTGTGCTTCCCTGCGTTGCTACGGCCACAAAAACCGCGGTGTCCGCATTTTTGAATTGAATGAAGAGAATCCTGCAGATTTCAAAACATATCATCTGACCTACGATGATATTATGGGCAACGGTCTTTGGGCACAGCTGCGTTATCTTCTTGATGCAGACGGCTTGCAGAAATACAAGTATTCCCTGCTTGGTGTTACGGCTGCAGCTCTCATCGGCACAACGGCTGCCGTGGTACATAAAATAAAAAAATAAGCATAAGAAAGCGCTTGATGACAAATTCATCAAGCGCTTGTTATTTTAATTATTTATCTTACACCGTAGAAGATCCACAGGAAGATATAAGCGGGAATAATGGCTGAAAGGGTGAACGGAATACCGATTTTAAAGAAGTCGCTGTTTTTGACCTCATATCCTTCTTTGCGAAGAATACCGATACCCGTAATATTGGCAGATGCACCGATCGGAGTACAGTTACCGCCGAGAGTTGCACCTGAAAGCAAGCCGAAATACAACACTGTAGGATCCACATCAAGAGCAGCAGCAAGACCGCCGATAACAGGTATCATGGTTGCAACATAGGGAATATTATCAATGAATGCGGAAATGAGAACAGATGCCCATGTGATAACCGTATACAGGAAGAAGATATTACCGCCACCTGCTTTTGCAAGCAGATTTGCAGCTGCATCAATAACCCCCTGTGCCGAAATGCCGCCAATCATAAGGAATAAGCCGAGCAAAAGACCGATGGTTTCAAAGTCAATCTGCTTGACAGGCTCTGCAATAGCAGAAAAGTTTTTCTTGCGGATAAGGTTATATACAAGTCCGATCACCATCAGCACACAGCAGATAAGACCGTTTGTGATGTCAGGCTTATTGGGAATAAAGGATGCACCGATAAGAATCACAATAACACCGACAAGAAGTACGGTGGGCATATAATCAGTAACCTGCGTTCTTGCTCCCGTCTTCGGAATGGATTTCTTTTCCTTTCTGAAAAGGAATGCAAGAATCAAAGCAGAAAGCACTGCACCAAGCTCAACAGCAAAGAAAATACCGGGCTTACCTTTGTAGACAATAAAGTCAAGGAAGCTCATATCAAGAGCAGAACCGAGCATAATGGCTGTCGTATCGCCGACAAGCGTTGCTGCACCCTGCAAATTGGAAGAAACAGCAATCGCAATAATAAACGGTACGGGATTGGTTTTGAGCTTTTTGCAGATTTCCAATGCAACAGGAGCCACCATCAGAACCGTTGCAACATTATCAACAAAAGCTGAAATAACACCGGAAAACAGAGCCATGGCCACAGCTGCAATCTGCACATTCGGCACCTTTTCCATTATGATATCAGCAAGCAGGGACGGCATTTTGCTTTCAATAAACAAAGCCACAATACCCATAGTGCCGGCAATCATCAGAAGAACATTAAAGTCAATCGAGCCGAATACATTTTGCAGAGGAAGCATTCCCGTTACAATAAAAAGCACACCCGATGCGAGTGCAATATACGGACGGTATTTGCTGAAAACAAGCATCAGCACATAGGTAACGGCAAACAATACAATGGCAGGAATCATAGCATCTCCTTTTCTCACCTAAAACAGTCGAGTCTCATTCTAACACAGGAAGGGAAGAAAAGCAACAGCATTCTGCTTTTCAGGTGAAGATTTCGCAGTTTGCACAGACAATAAAAATTAAAAATCGGCGTTTTGTGCAAGATATATTAAATGTTTGTGAAGCATTTAACGTTAATCTGTTAACAATGATTTTTCTTTGAATTTAACACAAATAAATATGCTCTTGTATGCTTTTGATGCATACAAGAGCATTGTTCAATTTAATTTGTGCACAAAAGGATGATTTCTCAGATAACACCCTGTACAAATCTGAGAACTGCAGTGAAGGCGTCCAGGAACATTGCGCAAAGCTTACCGAAGATTGCAGTAATCTTGGATGCGTCTGCAGTACCGTCAAGTTCACCTTCAAGAATGGAATCAGCAACGCTGACAAGCTCATTCTTGTAATTCTTGATATCATCCTCATTGAGGGTGATCATACGGCAGCCGCGAGAATGGTCATCTGCATAAGAATGGAAGGTAGCACCGGGAGTGTTGATGATTTCAATACCCTTGTAAGGAACAGTAAAGGTGTTGATGTGGTCATGGCCGGAGAAGGTTGCAAGAACGTCGCCGACTTCAAGGAATGCATCAAACTGACCATAGTTGATTTCACCGGGGCAAGGAAATTCCATGATAAGACCACTCTTGATCTTATCATACTGCGGAGTGAAGGAATAGGTCACACCGTCAACGGTCTTGGTGATATCAGGAACTGCAAGCTCGGAGGGATAAGTGTTGAACATTGCAGGGAAGATTTCGCCGACAATGATGTGCTGGAAAGCCATTGCAGGAACAACCTCGCCACCGTTGGCTGCTGCAAGCTCAGCTGCAGTCTGCTTGTACCATTCGATCTGATCTGCATGAACAGCATCATAACCGGTTTCGGTGTAGGTATTGGAGTCGAACAGCCACAGGTTGAAGGCATACTTGCTGCCGTCAGAGCTGAGAACGGGAGCATTGTGCGTACCGACACCGCTCATTTCGGGATTAACGTCAACAGTCAGGCAATATTCACCGCCATAGAGCTGATAGAGAGCAAGCAGCTCTTCACGGGAAACACCCTGCTCGTCATCATGGTTACCAAAGTTAACAGCAAAATAGGTTTCGCTTTCAACGAAGGGAGCAACCAATTCTTCAATAGCCTGTGCCTTTGTTTCCTTGGGAGCAACTGTGTTGTCGCCGCCGAGAACAACGATATCAGGATCATACTTTGCAATGGTGTTGCGGATGAATGCAAGCATGGTTTCGCTGGCAGGATAAACATCCTGGCAGTCACAAAGATGCATGATTACGAATTCGCCGTTTTCGTCAAACTGCAAGGGAGTTGTGACTTCTTCTGCGCTGACAGCAAAAGCAAACGGAAGCACCATGCAAAGTGCAAGGATAACGGAAAGAACTTTTTTCATTTTCTTTACTCCTTTATTTTTAATAGAAGTATTTTACCATTTAATTTTGTTTTTGTCAAAGCTTATTTAAAAAATAATACACAAAGAATCGGCATAAATTTTGTGCGAAACGAGCACAGAAAAACACTTGCGATATTTGCGTGATGTGATATACTGAAAATATACAGTTTAACGGAGGTTTCTTTTATGACAGATATCAAATTGGGCATTCAGCTTTATACACTCAGAGATCATATTCAGACCGCTGAAGATTTTGACAATACCCTTGCAAGACTACAGGACATGGGCGTGAAGGTAGTGCAGATTTCGGCAATCGGCCCGATCGATCCGCAGGTTACGGCAGATATCGTTAAAAAATATGACATGGATGTCTGCGTGACACATAAGGATTTCAATCGTATGCAAAATGATCTGGATGCAATGATCGACGAGCACAAGCTCATTGATTGCGATTGCATGGGAATCGGCGGTATGCCCGGGGATGCAAGAGAATCCGCAGAGGCTGTGCGTGAATTCATTGCCAAAGCCACCGAAATCGGCAAAAAAATGCGTGAACGCGGTGAAAGATTCTGCTATCATAATCATGATTTTGAATTCAAAAAGATAGATGGTGACAAGACCATCATGGATATTCTGTTGGAGGAAACCGATCCTGAGCTGTTCTGGTTCATTCCCGATGTGGCATGGATGCACTTTGCAGGTGTGAATCCCGCTGAATATATTGAAAAAATGAAAGGCAGAGTCAAGGTTCTGCACTTCAAGGACTACATTCTGCCCAACGGCGAACGCAAATTCTGCTCGCTGGGCAAGGGACTTGTGAATCTTGAGGATTGCTACAAGGCCTGTCAGCAGCTCGATATCCCCTATATTGTTTACGAGCAGGATGTTGACTGGGTAGACAATGATCCGTTTAAGGCTACAGAAGAAAGCTGGGCTTATATGAACGAGCTTGCAGCAAAATGCGCTGAATAAAAATGTGCAAAAATAAAGCTCCGCAGTGATGCGGAGCTTTTTCGTTTCAATGTACAACCGATTTGAAAATCTCATTCAGGATTCTGTGGGCTGCGTCTTCCTTTGACAGCATCGGCAGCTCCTCTTCCCTGTCTTTTGTAATCAGTGTGATGATGTTTGTATCCGTTCCGAAGCCAGCGCCTTGCGTACGCAGAGAGTTTGCACAAATCATATCGCAATTTTTCTTCGCAAGCTTCTTTTTGGAGTTTTCAAGCACATTATCGGTTTCCATGGAAAAACCGCAGATAAACTGCCCGTCTTTTTTGTGCTCGCCGAGAAAGGCCAGAATATCCTTGGTGCGTTTGAGCTCAATTTTCATATCACCGTCGGTCTTTTTGATTTTAACGTCTGCAACCGTAACAGGGGTATAATCAGCCACGGCTGCTGCCTTGATGATACAATCATAATCGTGCATATTTTCCGTAACTGCACAAAACATATCTTCCGCAGATTGCACACGAACAGCATTGACAAACATCGGCATCTCAACATCCGTATGGCCCGCCACAAGGGTTACATCTGCACCTCTGTATGCTGCAGCCTTTGCAAGAGCAATGCCCATTTTTCCGCTTGAATGATTCGTAATAAAGCGAACCGGATCAATGCTTTCTCTTGTTGCGCCTGCCGTTACAAGAATTTTTTTGCCTGTAAGATCTTTTTCATAAGCAATTTCCTTAAGGATGTACTCAAGAAGCACTCCCTCTTCGGGCATTCTGCCGTCTCCCATATCGCCGTTTGCAAGCATGCCGTGAGCAGGCTCAATGATTTCATAACCGAATCTTTTGAGTTTTTCAATGTTATCCTGCACAATAGGATTGTGGAACATATTATGATTCATTGCAGGAGAAATGATTTTTTTGCAGGGACAAGCCATTACAGTGGTGGTGAGCATATCATCCGCAATGCCGTAGGCAATTTTACCGATTACATTTGCTGAGGCCGGTGCAATGAGAACAACATCTGCTCTTTTTGCAAGTGCAACATGCTCAACACTGAATTCAAAATTTCTGTCGAAGGTATCAATCAGACATTTCTGCCCTGTCAGGGATTCAAACGTAATGGGATTTATAAAATTGGTAGCATTCTGCGTCATCAGCACCTGCACATCGGCATGAAGCTTTTTGAGCATTCTTGCAAGGTTTGCGATTTTGTATGCTGCAATGCTGCCTGTGACAGCAAGAACGACTGTTTTTCCGTGAAGCATAAAATATCAGTCCTTTACTAAAATAATTCATTCTGATTTTCAGTATAACACAGATTTATAAAAAAAGATATATACACAGCAAAAAAAATATGTTATAATCGAGGTGTATTGTATCTCTTTTGAGAACAGTAACATCATCAGGAGGTCTTCTTATGACTAAATCAAACGAAAAAGTTACAAAACTGGTATTGTTTGCTCTGTTTACGGCAATCATGATTATCATGTCCACAACTCCGCTTGGCTACCTCAACATTGGTCCTCTTGCTATCACTCTGAATGTAATTCCGCTCGGAATTGCTGCAATTGCTCTTGGACCCACAGGCGGTGCTGCCATGGGAGCCGTTTTCGGAATCACAAGCTTTCTGCAGTGCATCGGAGTCGGTGGTGTGAGTGCTATGGGGGCTGCATTGTTTCAGATCAATCCCCTGCTTGCATTTGTTCAGCGCTTTGTTCCCCGCGTGCTCGACGGTCTTATCATCGGGCTGCTGCATAAATTTATGGTAAAAAAGTGCGGTGAAAAAATTTCCTGCTTTATCACAGGTTTTCTTGCAGCGTTCCTCAATACGCTGCTGTTTATGAGTGCACTTGTTTTACTGTTCGGCAGCACTGAATATATGCAGGAATTGATCGGCGGTAAAAATGTGATTATATTCATTTGCTCCTTTGTCGGCATCAATGCAGTATTTGAAATTCTTGCAAGCACGATCATAACAGGCTCAATCGGTTCCATACTGTATAAATCCAAAGTAATCAAACAAAAATGAGGTGAAGAGTATGATACTTGCAATAGATATCGGCAACACAAATATAGTAATCGGCTGTTTTGATGATAATAAGATTATTTTCCGCGAAAGGCTTTCCACAAATCACACAGCAACGGTGCTTGAATATGTGGTAACAATTAAAACTGCGGTCGAAATGAACAGCATCTCCAAAGAAGATATTACAGGCTGCATCATTTCTTCGGTTGTTCCTGCAGTTACAAATACAGTAAAAACAGCGGTTGAGAAATACTTCAGCATTTCACCGCTCATCATCGGCCCCGGAATCAAAACAGGCTTAAGCATTATGATTGACAATCCCAGCCAGCTCGGCTCTGATCTTGTTGTGGATGCGGTTGCAGGCATCAGCGAATATCCGACCCCGCTTATCATCATTGACATGGGCACAGCAACCACAGTTTCGGTAATTGATGCCGATAAGCAATACATCGGCGGTATGATCATTCCCGGTCTTGCCGTTTCACACGATGCACTTATAAGCAGAACCTCGCAGCTTTCAAAAATTGCGTTTGAAAAGCCGAAAAAGGTAATTGGCAGCAATACGGTTGACTGCATCAAAAGCGGCTTGCTTTACGGCAATGCAGGCATGTTGGATGGACTGATTGAAAGAATCAATGATGAGCTCAAAGAAAAATGTACCGTGGTTGCAACAGGCGGCCTTTCCACAGTGATTGCCCCTCTTTGCAAGCACGATATTATCATTGATGAAGACCTGCTGTTAAAGGGTCTTATGAAGATTTACGCAAAGAACAGTTAATTAAATAAAGCATAAAAAAAACGGATTCCTTTAGCCACAGGTGGCTAAGGACAGTTTAGGTGAAATATACGGTGTAGTCAGTTACGGCTACACCGTGTTTTCATTTTACGATGCCTTTTTGGAATAGGCCTTCATTTCTTCTTTTGTCTTTTCTAACATTTCAGCATCAGGGAATTGTATCTCACCAACACCGACAAAGTGTATTTTTATAGG
>JAZOWJ010000209.1:0-1219 GCA_045659125.1 Acutalibacteraceae bacterium | reverse complement strand
GGCAGCAGCAGAAAGCAGCTGCCTTCATACTCGGCCCGGTGGTCAAGCGGTTAAGACACCGCCCTTTCACGGCGGTAACACGAGTTCGATTCTCGTCCGGGTCACCAGATTCAGCATCCCAAGAGGGGTGCTGTTTTTTTGTTTTATCCTTTTCTTACGAAATCTTAAGATTCATCAGATTGAAAAAATCAATTCCAAAAGGTATAATAAAAAAAGAATGATGTCGGACGGTGAAAGCATGAAAGAAAAAATACTTCTTGTGGAGGATGACTTGTATCTGCGAGAGGGCTTACTCGAGCTGCTGACCAAGGAAAGCTATATTTCCGTGTGTGCAAAAAACTGTGCCGAAGCGCAGACACTGTTCGTTGCAGACAGCTTCGACCTTGTGATTCTCGATGTGCTGCTGCCCGACGGCAACGGCCTTGATTTGTGCACCCTGATCCGAAATACGGGCTCGGAGGTGCCGATTCTGTTTCTGACCGCCTGCGACGAGGAATTTCAGATCGTCCGCGGTCTGGATGCAGGTGCAGATGATTATGTGACCAAGCCGTTCAGATTGCTGGAGCTGCTGTCACGCATCCGTGCCCTTTTGCGCAGAAAAAATACTTCCTCGCCCCTGCAGTCGGGCGAAATCACTCTCGATACCGCCAACATGACGGTCAGAAGGGGAACCGAAGCCCTGTTCCTGACTCCGACGGAATATCAGATTCTGTCTGTGCTTATGCAAAACAGCGGTGTGATTGTTACCCGAAGCGCACTGCTGCAAAGAATCTGGGATTCGGACGGCAATTTTATTGATGACAACACCCTGTCGGTGCACATCAGCCGTCTGCGTGACAAAATCGGCAACACGCACATCACCACCGTGCGCGGTACGGGCTACCGTTGGGAGGAATAAAATGAAGGATATTTTTTTCATCATTGCCCTTGCAATTCTGCTTGTTGCGTTTGCAGTGCTGCTTGCGGTGCATCTGAAAACAAAAAAAAGAATCCGCACCCTGACCGACAGCATCGACACATTTTTAAAGGACGGTACCTGCACAGGGTTGGCCACGGATGAGGGCGAATTTTCGCACCTGCAGAACAATATCTGCGACCTTGAAGCCAAGCTTTTGTTTGAACGGGAATACACCAGGCGTGAGGCAGGCCGCAACACCGAATTCATTTCCGACATTTCCCATCAGCTCAAAACCCCGCTTGCAGGACTTCGTCTTTACTG
>JAZOWJ010000208.1:0-8850 GCA_045659125.1 Acutalibacteraceae bacterium | reverse complement strand
ACACATATAATCCCGATGGCTCCTACACGGTTGCGCTGTACGAAAACGGTGTGCTGACCAACAATCAGACCGGCACTGCTGCGGATGTTGTTACCCAGCCGTCCGAAGCCCCCACGCAGGCAGAAAACAAGGAAGTGCTTGATACCAACGCCTCCATCACCGTTCCCACCGAGCCTGCAGCAACCACACCAAGCGAAGCCCCCACAAACAAAAATAACAACAGTCGTCCGATTGACACCCCGACAACACCGCCGACCACGGAAGCTCCTGCAACCAACGCATCCGGTGGCATTGATATGCTTGCACAGTCCCGCATTTTCCGCTCCGGCAAATATTGCCTGAAGGGCTCCATGGAAGAGGGCAATGAAATCATGTACATGACCGTTGCATTCACCCCCAACACCATGTACACCTCTATGGAGGTTGATTTTGGCGAAATGATGGACAGCGGCTCAACCGGTATTATGGAGCTCGGCTTCCTGAAAACAGAAAACGGCACAGCTTATATGCTCGATCCAAAGAGTAAAACCTATTGCTCCATGGACGAATCCGTCACCTTGGGCGGCGAATCCTTTGACCTCAGCGAGGCCTTTGCGGATTATGATACCGACATGTCCGAGGCATTCATCGCAATCAACGAAAACGCACAGCCCGACAAAACAGAAAAGTCCGTTCTCAACGGCGCAATGGTCACCTGCTATACCTTCAACACGGCAAGCGGTGAATCCGTCAAGCATTATGTCAACGACAGCGGACAGCTCATCCGCGTTGAAGACTACAATGCATCCGGCAACATGATTCAGATGTTTGATGTTGAAAACTTAAGCGGCAACCTTGCCGAATACATGCAGCGCATTCCGTCGGATTTCACAAAATCCGATCTGCTGACCATGATGTTCTCCATCATCGGCGACGACTACGGCTCTGTAATCGAATGATAGATACTAAAAAACAGCACAAACCGTATGTTTGCGGTTTGTGCTGTTTTATGTTGCAATTTACTTTGCTGCGTTGAAATTATACAAGCCCATCTCGGCATAATCAAAGATGTAGCCGCCCTGTCCACGCAGATGATCGTGAATGATCTGCAGACCGCTTGTCATTCCATAGCCTGCCATTTCTTCATAATATTCCTGATAGGCGCTGTAGCCGTCAAACTCAGTCAGCGCAACGGATGCACCGGCAACATAATTGCTCAATGTAACATTATCAAAACGACCGCTGCCGACAACTTCTGCGGTTTCCATATCAAGGCATTCTATATAGCCATAAAACGGAACCGCCTCATCCGGCAGTGTAAATGCCGTAACCCAGACATAGTCGTATGCAATCAGCACCGTGGCGATCGCCAAAATATCCGATGACGGTTCATAGGCATAAATCGCGGCGCATTCCGTGCCGTCATCATAAGTGGCAAGAATATCCACCTGATATTCGTCATTTTCAATAGCCGTATAATTTGTCAGAATCCATTCTTTCAAAAAATCATAAAAATGACCGTCCTGCACTTCGCCGCAGGCGCAAGCATATTGTACATAAGAATGCGTGTGTTCAGTCGGCGGCTCGGGTTCAACCGGAACCGTCGGATCTTCCGGCTCGGTCGGCGGTGTTACCTCACCTTCAAGTCCCACGGAGGTGCGCAAAATCATACGGGCATCATCCGCAGTCACCTTTCCGTCCTGCGTAAAATCAGCACACAAAAACTGCAGTTCATTCAGTTCTTCAAGATCAACCGAAGCACGCAAGGCAATTCTTGCATCCCCTGCAGAAATAACGCCGTCCAGATCCGCATCACCAAGCAGAATACTGTCACCGAAGGACGGGCCGTCCTCCTGCGCTGCAGAAACGGGCAAAGCAAGCAAAGTCATCATAAACACAAAGGAAGTCAGAACAGCAATTGCTTTTCTCATTCAGATTCACTCCGTTCATTTTATTTTTTCATCAACATTATAGCATATGTGTTCTTTTTTATCAATTGACAATCCTTGCCAATCTGTAACATTTTTATTTGCCGACAAGCTTATTGCAGTAATCCTGCATGATAATACCTGCTGCCAAAGGACAAAAGATACCAAGCACAAGACACAAGGTCGAAAGATTTTCATTTCTGCCGAAGCCTTGCAGGTGCTTTTCCAGTTTTTGTCCGTGGATATAAAACCAGTAGATTGAATAAAACGGCACAAAGCCGCACAGCAGGCACTGCGCAACGGGCTCCAACGTTTTTTCACCGGGTACACGGTTGAGGTATTTTGTCATTTTGTGCACCCAGAACATATAACCGATACCGAATGTAAAGATCCAAAGCACAACAAAAATTCCCATGGACATAAAGCAATCGTCAGCCTCCGACGGGCTTGTTTCCTGCTGCGGTGCAAACGGCTCCTGCTGCGATTCTGCCTGCATGGGATCCTGTACAAAATCCGGCTGCTCTGCAAGAGCACTGTCATCCTGCGTCTGCACGGGCGGTTTTTGTTTTTTATGCTTGCTCGCACTCACAATACCGCAGATACTCAGGATCAGACTTGCAATTTCGGCAACATATGCAACCACAGCAACAGCCACATTCACCCATGCCGATCCCATCACAACGGAAACCGACATACTGTCATTCATCATCAGCAACGAGCTGACAAGCATAAACAATGCCGACAACAGCGGTGTCAAAAAGCTGAATCCATACAGCACAATGGCAGCAATCCCCATGCGCTTGAATTTTTTATTTTTCCACAGACCGCGGTCAAACAGCAGTACCAGAAAAAACACGACCGCCCCCATACCCAGCATCTGCAAAACATAGCCGGCTGCACTTTGCAATACACTTGAAATTTCCATTTCTCATTCTCCTTTCACTGCTTTTGCAATCTGCAAAAGCTCTTCATCGATCACCGCATTCGGTCGCATGGAATGCACATTCCTGCAAAGCATGGCAATAAACTGTTGTTCATACTGTATATGTCGGGAAATTGTCACATTACCACCGTAGGTTGTGCTCTTAATGCGAATACCGTAAAAACCGATCAGAGGATATTTCACCGCACGGATGGCATAGATATCCGTATATGGAATCCATACCGAAGTCAGTAACCTGCCGCGAGGCACACGCACACGGACCTTGCGATCAAAGAATTCAATCTCCGTAAGCAATGCAGCTGCTATCAACGGAATCAGGACAAACACAATATTAACGCCGACAACAATCCATATCATCAATCTGTTTTCAAAAAACGAAGAAAGTGACTCTGTCAATGAAAACGATTTCGGCAAGCCCCAGAAGAATATTTCAGACACATAAGCAAGCACCAAAGACAGCACCAAACAGCAAAGTGTAATCAGTAATATGCGTATGTATTGCTTGCCGGAATATCTGTATTTATATTTCATAAACACAACTCCCCTTCTTTTGTTGTATTTTCATCATCTAACAAAACTTTTCTGTGCGAAATAGCTAAAAGTGCAAAAAAATACAAACGGGTACATTTCATAAAAAGATCGCAGTCACACCATCAAAACAGGGCAACGATGATGAACCTATTCGTTGCCCTGTTTGTAATTTGTATTCAATCAAGTCCTACAGATGCGCGCAGAATCAGTCGGGCATCTGCTGCGGTGATCTGACCATCCTTATCAACATCGGCAATTCTTATTTTTGAATCTGCAATATTTTCCAAACCAACAGATGCACGCAATGCCAATCTTGCATCGGCAGATTCAAGATTGCCGTTTTCATCAGCATCACCCCACAAATAAGCAAAGTGAACCGTTGCAGCATTCGAACCATTGAAGTTCCCTTTGATGCCATCAATCTGATTCCAGTCTTTTTCACAGCCGTTGTAATAAACATCATTCAACTTGTAGTGCCAATAGAAGGAACCGCTCTCCATTATTTTCAAACCGCATCCGATGTACACAGCGGACAGTTGCTCACATTCATCAAAGGCACTCCTGTTGATGATTTCCACACTATCGGGCAAGGAAACGGAAGTCAACTTTGGGCAATTATAAAAAGCTGATTCTCCGATAAGCCTTATTCCGTCTTTTATTGTATAACTGCCGGAAATATTCTCTTTGACATCAAGCAGGCAATCGCTGATGCAAAAAGCATTGTTACTCCAGCTTGCCGAGTTGTTATACATGGCAGTATTCAGAAAAGCATCCGCACCGATATACTGCACCGTTTCGGGAATGGTGATTGCCGAAAGCTTTGTGCAGCCGTTAAAAACATTCTGGTCGATTTCCGTCAGCCCATCGGGCAGATTCATGGTTTGCAAGGATGTGCAATTTCTGAATGCACTGTGTTCCAGCTTTTTGATTGAATCAGAAAGCTGAACATTTGTAAGCTTTGTGCACCCCAGCAAAGCCTGCATCGGGAGCATAGACAAGCCGTTTCCGAATTTTGCACTTGTAAGCGAAGTACAGTTCATAAAAACCGAATTATACAATTGCGTAACGCTGTCGGGAATACTGACAGCTGCAAGACTGGCACACCCCTCAAATGCAGAAATGCCGATTGTTGTCAGATTTCCGTCAGCAGCAAAATCAACTGATTTCAATGCCGTACAGTTCTGAAAAACCCTGTCTTCGATTTTTTTGACACTTGCAGGAATGGAAATTGAGGTCAATGCCGTATTTCCAAATGCATCATCGGCAATATTTTCAAGCGAATTGCCAAATGCAACCTTCTTCAGGGCTTTGCAATTGTAAAATGCCTTGCTGCCGATATGTGTAAGGCTGTCAGGCAGGGTCACCGAGGTGATATACGGATTTTGCAGAAATGCACTGTCGCCGATAAATACAACACCATCCGGAATATTGAGTGTTGTTATATTCAGTGCCGCAGGACAGACAATCAGCTGCGACATATCCTTTTTGTACAGGATTCCATCCGCAGTGGAATATGATGCATTTTCTGCCGACACCATGATCTTCTGCAGCTTCTTGCAACCATCAAATGTGGAAATTCTGAGTCCTTCCATGCTTTTTCCGAATGTGATTTCTTTGAGATTTTCACAGCCGCTGAACACCGATCCTTGCAAGGATTTCAAACCGTCCCCGATCACAACCGTTTCGAGTGATTCGCAATACTCAAATGCATAGGTCCCGACTCTTGTCACACTGTCGGGAATTGTAAGCGAAACAAGACTCTTGCATCCGGAAAAGGCGTCTGATTCAATTGTTTTCACGCCATTGCCAATGGACAGTGTTTTCAGATTCACACAAGACTTGAATGCCGAATCGTCAATCAAAGTTATATTGTCCGGAATTGTAACGGAGGTCAATTGCTCCCAACCGCTGAATGTATATCGGTCTATTTCCGTTATCTCAGAAGAAACAACCACAGAGGTCGGCTTGTTTCCGTTTACATACAACTGCGTTGCATAGCGCATCGGATTGGAGTTGCTTGAATTAAAGGTGATCTTCTGCCATGCCTCCAGATCGCTGATACGCACCGTCTGCAAGGCATCACACGCATTGAATGCATCATAACCGATTCTGGTGACAGTAGAAGGAATGGTAATTTCCGTCAGAGATTTACATGTATAGAATGCATTATTGCCAATGCTCGTGATTCCTTCAGAGATGATAACTTTTTTGATTTTGTCCTTCTCCATGTACCATGGGGTTCTTGTGTAGTTTTCATAATCAGCCATATCACCCGTCCCTGTCAGTGTCAGCACACCTGTTTTGCTCAGGGTATAACTTGCGGCATCTGCAATCGGCAAGGCGATCACCATACCGTTCAACAGCAGCACGGCAAGCAAAACAAAACTGATAGCAGCCTTTGTGAGTTTTCTTTTTTTCATTCCGACCATCCTTTCAAATATAAACTAAAAAGTGCGTCTACCGAAGCAGACGCACAAAAAACGCAAACTCCGATAGTCGCCAAACTAATTCAATATAACAAGCATTAAGCATTTACATTGTTGAACTTTGCATTTTTATCAAATTCATTATGTAAATGCAAGCCAAAATTTCTCTTGAAAATAATGCTTGTTTTGTTGCATTAATTAGTTTATCAGTGTTAATTTTAACATATTTTCAAAAAGAAATCAACACAATATTTTACATAGCGAATGGAGCACACCGAAAAGTGTGGTTTTGTATACAAAAAAACTAATTGGAGTTTAACGGGGGGGGTAGCCAATCACTTCGGACGGCGATTTTTTTGGATATTTATTTGTATTATTATTGTTTAAATAGATGCATAGTCGCACGATTGCATAAAACTGTAAATCAATACAAGCGAATTTTCTTTGCCAGCTGATTGCTGTCAACAAAGATAAAACTTCTGCCTTTGCCGTCAAACTGTGCTACAAAATGATGTCCGTTCAATGTTGCCTGCAGAGTATGTTCAAACTCGATGGTAGCGATGTATTCATCATACACCCTGCCGTCAATAACTAACTCATTGACATTTTTCACCCTGCGGAAAACAATACTGTGTCCATATGCTTCCGCCTGCACAAAAACTCTTGCCTTTATTTCCATATCCGCATCACGCAAAGGCACTGTATTACCGAGCATATCGACCTTTGTTTCCGACTCGTCCGCACTCCCCTCCGCAAGGTCTTGCCCTTCCTCGGCAGGCTGTTTCTTGAGATCACGGTATATAATAATTCCGCGCACCAGAGAAACCATGACCCATGCATGAATCACAAGATCAAAAATATTGTCTGCACTGAGCCCCGTAAAAATGACCATCACAACGGTATCAATTGCAAAAAATACAAGCGAAAAAATCAACCAACCGATTTTTTTCTTTCTTGCAAAAATGTATGCAAGCACATACATTAGCAGAAAAACTGCCACCACTGCAAGCATTATCACAAGGAAGGATTTGTCTGCAAATACAAGATCGTCAACACCTGCATACGCGTCCTGCGGATACATACCGCAGAAATACATGCCGTAATCAGCCGCAAGATATGGCAAAAAGGCCGAAAACAGAAAATAACGGTTGCTGTTTGTTACCAACAGAACAATATTGATAACCGTCAGCAGCACAACAACCGGTATGTTCGACACCGCGCTTTTGTAGCGTAACTCAAGTTGCTGCCGCGGAGTTTTATTTGCCTGCTGCGTCTTTGTAAAATTCATAAATATTCCTCCATTCTTTTAATTGAAATTGAATAATAAAAGCGCAAACGCAAAAAATATGCTTCTGTCACACCGTTTGTGTTGCATAATACTTACCAAAACAGAATCATATGATATCGTTTATGATATCATATTGCATTGCATATTGTATCATATTTTAACAACATCTGTCAAGGTATAATTAATGTTGAAAGTGAGTGATGCAAATGATGAAAAATGAACCTCTTAAAATAAAAAAACGGGGCGAAGACGGCAACCGCGTTATAACTGTCCGAATTCGTGAAGAAATTCTTTCGGAACTTGACACAATCGCAAATGAAAACAATTATTCACGCAATGAATTAATTAACATTATTCTTGAATACGGTGTCAATAATATTGAAATCGAATAATACACAAACAGTTTCGCCACTAAGTAAAACAGCACAGGCCGCAACAAAAAACGGTCTGCGCTGTTTTTATTATTTACGGACGGATGCGCTTGGTGGTCAGGTCATCCGTTGCAATGGCGATAAATTCGTCAATGGGCATGGAGCCGATGTCGCCTTCACCTCTGCGACGGACGGAAACGGTGCCTTCTTCTGCTTCCTTGTCACCGATGACAAGCATGTAGGGCAGCTTCTGCAGCTGTGCTTCACGCAGCTTATAGCCGAGCTTTTCGTTTCTGTAGTCGGTGGTCACACGGAAGCCGAGGGAAGCGAGCTTCTTTTCGAGTGCTTCGGCAGCATCGTGATGGCGGTCAGCGATGGGCATAATGCGGATCTGCTCGGGAGCCAGCCACAGCGGGAATGCACCTGCATACTTTTCAATCAGCAGAGCAAGGGTGCGTTCATAGCAGCCGATGGATGTACGGTGAATGATGTAGGGATGCTTCTTGGAGCCGTCAGCATCCACATAAACCATGCCGAACTTTTCAGCAAGCATCATATCAATCTGAATGGTGATGAGTGTGTCTTCCTTGCCGAAGACATTGCGGATCTGAATGTCGAGCTTCGGACCGTAAAAAGCAGCTTCGCCGACACCGATCTTATAATCAATGCCGAGATCATCAAGAATATCCTTCATGATGTCCTGTGCTTCGTCCCACTGCTCGGTTGTGCCGATGTACTTTTCGGTGTCGGCAGGATCCCACTGGGAGAAACGATAAGAAACATCCTCATACAGGCCGAGGGTCTTGAGCATATAAATAGCCATTTCAAGACAGCCGCGGAATTCGTCCTCGAGCTGTTCGGGCAGGCACATCAGATGGCCTTCGGAAATGGTGAACTGACGAACACGGATCAGACCATGCATTTCACCGCTGGCTTCGTTACGGAACAGGGTGGAGGTTTCGTTGTAGCGAAGCGGAAGATCACGGTAAGAGCGTGCACGATTGAGATAAGCCTGATACTGAAACGGACAGGTCATGGGACGCAGTGCAAACACCTCGTCGTCCTTTTCGGGGTCACCGAGCACGAACATGCCGTCACGATAGTGATCCCAGTGACCGGAAATCTTGTAAAGGTCACTCTTTGCCATGAAGGGGGTCTTGGTCAGCTGCCAGCCATGGGCAGCTTCCGTGTCTTCAACAAAGCGCTGCAGGGTCTGGATAATCTTTGCACCCTTGGGCAGCATGATGGGAAGTCCCTGACCGATGAGCTCACTTGTGGTGAACAGCTCAAGCTCTCTGCCAAGCTTGTTGTGGTCGCGCTTTTTAGCCTCTTCAACTCTCTGAAGGTGCTCTTCAAGCTCTGCATTTTTGGGGAATGCAGTACC
>JAZOWJ010000207.1:0-4788 GCA_045659125.1 Acutalibacteraceae bacterium | reverse complement strand
TTCAAAGCGTCTGCCTGCACCCTTGAATTCACCCATGCCGATGATGGCTTCTGCAAGGTCTGCCCCTGCATAATCTGCTGCGGCAAGTGCACTCAATGCATTGCACACATTGTGTTCACCGGGAACGGAAAGCTTGGCATGGCCGACAAATGCTCCTTTTTTGTAAACATCAAAGTATGCAAATGCACCATGCTCATATTTGACATTTTCGGCATACCAATCATTGTTTTTAGCTCTGCCGAAGGAGATAAGCTGCTTCTCGGTTTTCATATCGGCAACGGCTTTTCTTGTTTTTTCGCAATCGCCGTTGTAAATAACACACTCGCTTGCAAGATCTGCAAATTTTGTGAAAGAAGCAATCAGATTTTCAACAGTTTTGAAGTATTCAAGATGATCTGCATCAATATTGAGAATCAAAGCACAAGAGGGTGAAAGCTCAAGAAAATGATCCTGAAATTCACAAGCCTCGCAAACAAGCAGATCCTTTTCGCCCATTCTGCCGTAAGCATCAATAAGCGGCAATTTACCGCCGATGACCGCAGACGGGTCTGCATCTGCAGTCAAAAGCATCTGCGTGAGCATTGCTGTTGTTGTTGTTTTTCCGTGGGTACCGCAAACACCGATGCATTTGCCGAATTTGCGTGTGATCGCACCAAAAAGCACAGCTCGCTCAAAGGTAGGAATACCGGATGCCTTTGCAGCTACCAACTCGGGATTCGTCGGCAGAATGGCAGCCGTATAAACAATCATTTCTGCGCCTTCAATATTTTCAGCTTTCTGACCGAGCATTACGGGAATGCCGTAAGCACGGATGCGTTTTAATGTGTTGCTTTCGTTGTTATCAGAGCCGGAAAGCAGGTAGCCCTGTTTATGTAAAATTTCAGCAAGCGGACACATACCTGCGCCGCCGATGCCGATGAAGTGAATGCGTTTAACCGTTTCAAGCAGTTTATCAATCTGCATCAAATCAACTCCTAACTCATTACATTATATGAAAAATTTTTTATAAGTCAAGAAAAATACGAAAAATATAACACTTTTTACACCCATGCATAAATTGATACAAGGAGGCGTATTCTATGAATCATAAAACAAATCTAGCCGTAATCGGCGGTGATTCACGTCAGATTCACATGGCTTCGCAGCTGCATAAAGACGGTTTTTGCGTGCACATGGCTGCATTTGACCTTGCACCGCTGCCACAACATTTAACAAACACTTCAACGGCGCAAGCATTGTCACAAGCAGATGTCGTTATATTTCCGCTGCCTGTTTCAAGGGAGGCAAAAACGCTGAATGCCTCATTTGCAAAAGAAAGCATTTCCTTGCAAACCGTGATGCATCTGATCCGTCCCCAAACACTTGTTTTCTGCGGTATGCCGCCTGTTTTTTTCGCAAAAACGCTCGAGGCGCACGGCATAACAGTTATTGATTATTTTAAAAATGAAGAGCTGACACAGCAAAATGCACTACTGACGGCTGAAGGGGTCATTGGTATTCTGACCGAACAATTACCATGCACCGTATTCGGTCTTCGATGTGCAGTGCTTGGTTACGGCAGGATTGCAAGCTACACAGCCCGTGCGCTGCAGGCACTCGGTGCGGATGTAACCGTTTTTGCAAGAAGCCGTGTAGCACTGACAAAAGCCGCATGCGATCATTGCAAATGTGCTTTGCTGCAAGAGCTGCCAACAGATATAAAACAATTTCAATGTGTTATCAACACAATTCCGTCGTTGGTGGTTGACGAAAATTGCATAATGCAATCGCAAGAAGATTGTTGCTTCATTGAAGTTGCAAGTGCACCTTTCGGCATTGACCGCGAAGCTGCACACAAGCACAACCGAATGCTGATCAAGGCCGTTTCGCTTCCCGGAAAAACTGCACCGAAAACAGCAGGAGAAATCATTGCAAAAACCATTGAAACCTATTTAACGGAGGGAGCCTCTTGACAAATATAACCATAGGCTTTGCCATTTGCGGATCATTTTGCACATTCGGCAAGGTGCTTGCCCGTCTGCAAACATTATGTGACGAAGGGTATAAAATTATTCCGATTATGAGCTTTAATGCATGCTCAACTGATACACGCTTCGGTTCAGCAGATGCATTTGTGAAAAAAATAGAAAAAATGACCGGCAACAAGGTAATCAGCACCATTGCAGATGCCGAGCCAATCGGCCCGAAGCAGATGCTTGATTTGCTGATTGTTGCCCCTTGCACGGGAAACACCCTCGCAAAGCTGGCTGTCGGCATTGCCGACACACCTGTTACGCTTGCCGTCAAATCACAATTGCGCAATGCCAAACCTGTACTCATCGGCATATCAACAAATGATGCACTCGGAACAGCAGCAGCAAACATCGGCACCTTGATGAGTCGCAAGCACTATTATTTTGTTCCTTACAGGCAGGATGATTTTATCAACAAGCCGACATCTGTTGTTGCTGATTTTTCACAGATATTGCCTGCTGCAACCGCAGCACTGGAAGGTAGACAACTGCAGCCGATGCTGCTGCAATAAGTTTTTTTACGATCAAGAAAAAAACGGATACTGTATGCAATTTTGTGACAAAAAAATCTTAAATTAGACACATATTATTGTAGGCATTGATATTGCAAAACATAAGGTTATATGTTATATTATGTTGTACTATGTAACAAAGAAGGAAAGCTAAAATGACTCTGCCTCGTTTCTCTCGTTTTTTCAGAATTTTATGCATTTTTTCGGCACTCGTTCTGTGCCTTTTGATGGGCGCCTGCTCACGAGATGTTTCCGTTGTTGAACAAACCGGCATGATCCTTGAGGTGACGGTTGCAAGACAAAATGAAATTGAAGCTGTGATTTCCGATGCATACACAACAACACAAGCTCCGACAAGAGCTCCGATCAAAGCAGAGCCCGGAATGAACTGCATAGGTCTTACCGAGGAAGATCTCCCCGAGGATGCCAAAATTGTGTATCTCACATTTGACGACGGTCCGTCAAGCAACACCCAGCCCATTCTTGACATTCTGGATGAATACGGCTGCGGCGCTACTTTTTTTGTTATGAATTCCGATTACAGGGATGAATACAAAAACATTGTTGATCATGGTCATGCAATTGCTCTTCATACTTATACACATGATTTTTATGACATTTATACTTCGGTTGATGACTACTTTGCTGACCTTGACCGCATTTCAGATCTTGTGTATGAAAAAACAGGCGTCCGTTCCATGCTCATCCGATTCCCCGGCGGCAGCAGCAATTCCATCAGTTCCAATATTTGCTATGGAATTATGAGTGAGCTTGTTGACGAAGTGGAAGACAGAGGATACAGCTATTTCGATTGGAATGCTGACAGTCAGGATGCAAGCGGTCACAACGTTTCTCCCGATCATATTTATGATTCATCCATTTCCTGCCGTGCAAACAATGTTATTCTTCTTATGCATGATACAGACGCAAAGGATACAACTGTGGAAGCACTGCCTGACATCATTGAATATTATCAGAGTCAGGGATATTACTTCCTGTCACTGAATGAGAATTCTCCCACCGCACATCACGGTGTTGTGAACTAAATAAAGTATATGAAAAGCGAGGTCAAAGACCTCGCTTTTTTCATTGGATAAAAACAGGATTCACACTTAATTCAGCAATATACGGAGTGCTTGTTGCATTACCGTTAAAACGGATGCTGCCATCATTGGTTAAAGCAATCGTATTTTCGCCTTGCTCGAGATACACATTAAAAGTGACGGTTTTAAAGGTCTGCCATGAATATGTGTTACGGCAAAAAATATTTTGCGTTTGTTTTCCATTGATTGTCACAGTTACATATCGTTCGATCAGGTCAACATTATAATCATGCACTCCACCTTCATCATTGTTTGCATATTTTAATGTAATGCGGTAATCTCCTGCTTTTTCTGCCTGCACGGTGAAGACAGCAGAGGCCTCATTGCAGGGCATAGAATCGATATATATCACACCGTTTATGTCGGTTTTAAGCTGTGCATTATCGAGTTGCGCATCCGAAGCAGTCAATACAATGCTGCAATTATCCCCGGATGGGGTTGCGGCAATTTCTACATTGCCTTCATTTGCAAAATCAAGATAGTTAAGTCCTCTGCGAAGGTAAACGGTTGCAATACCTTTTTCATTGGTCATCGCTTTGCAGCCGTCAGCATAAAATACAGTTTCTGCAGCATCAGTGTAAAGCTGATAATAACCGTCCTGCGGTGCAACAGTCAGGAAAGAGCAGATGCCGTTAGCGGTTCTGTCCGAATCGGAAAGAATTGCAATTGACTCTGATGCATCATATTCACTGACAACAAGTGAATCGAGCACATACGTGCCGGTGTTGTGCATAACACTGATTTCATGCTCCCCTGCCGACAATTGCATCTGCACGGTATAGCATGACGTATATTCACTTTTGATGGTATTCGGAAGTGCAATCACCTGTTCGTTGCCGTCTGTTGACAAATTGACAAGGGTATGCGTTCTGTCATCGGGATTTTGTCTGCCGTTCTCCATAAAAGCACCATCATTGGAATTGCCGTAAACAAAATCAAGATTATAAACGCCGTCTTTTTCAATGTTTATAGTCAGCTTTACACCGTCGCCGATTTTTTCCATACCGCCGACCATCCCCATTGTGTCGCCGCTTGTCGGGCAATAGCTGTCATAAACATATGCATTTCCGATCAAAGTGCCGTGCTCAAATTCATAACGCACAGGTCGTGCTTCGGATGCAGGCTGTGTGTCCCCTGCAAAGTCGGAGGCCAAGCGGTCTT
>JAZOWJ010000206.1:0-7634 GCA_045659125.1 Acutalibacteraceae bacterium | reverse complement strand
AAAACAAAAGAATCCCTGAAACTATAAAAGGATAATATTTTCTTGAAAATATGTTTTATGCTATGAACAAACTTCGCCTCTCGGCGTACCTTTGTACGCCTTCGGGTACCCAAGAACAAAGCTTTTGCTTTGTTCTTGGCTGAAGTTTGTCCATTCTGCGCATTTTTTCCTATCCCCTTTACAACAATCAAGCAGCTGTGAGAAAACTTGAGTTTTTTACAGCTCCTTTTTTTAATCATACCCGAAAGTTGCATTGCTGTCAACGTCACCGTCAGAATCGGTATATTCCCAATTATTATAAATATTTTTTTCTACCTTTTCACCGGTAATAATATTTTCTCTGCCTCCATATACTTCACGCCAACCGGTGCCGTACATATCTATATCTCTTCCGTAGCTTGTGTGGACAGAGGTAGGCGTTCCGGAACCTGTGTGGATGGGGCCGTCATAGCCATCGCCGCCGGAATGTCCATTTGAGCCGTCTTTTGAGCCGCGTGTTGTTTTATTATTTTTTGAATAAGTAACAACGCCTGCAATAATCAGAATAACGCCGACCATACCGATTCCTGTGTTTCCGAAGGAATTGGCAATTACAATAATACCGCCGACAATCATAAAAATTCCTACACCCACATTCATATCCTCCCGTTTATTGTAATTTCTTTCCGTCCGAAAAAGCATTTCCGACTTTTTCGCCGAGTGTGTAATAGTCGTGCTGTGTCGGCTCATAGCAAATCGGACAAAACTTTGAGAGGTCAATTTTGCCATCCGTCAGAATACTGTCATCAGCACTGACATTGACAATTTTGCCGACAAGACGATCTGTTTCGGGGTCATAAGAAAGCATTTCACATTCCAGCGTCAGCGGAAGCTCATTGAAAACAGGGGCATTGACCTTATCGCTCTTTGCGACCGTCCATCCGGTTTTTTTGATTTTATCGGGATCTTTGTTACCCGAAACCACACCGACAAAATCGGCAGCGACAAGATTTTTGACATCCGCAGGGCTGACAGTGAAAGCCTTGGTTTTCAGCACATTGGCAGCAGTTTTGTGAGAAGCACTGATGCTGACCGTAATTTCTTCAAAATCGCTGATTCCGCCCCATGCAGCATTCATGGCGTTGGGGATTCCCTGCTCATCATAAGTGCCGATAATCAGCACGGGCATAGGATATAAAATCGGCTTTGCACCTAAATTGTTACGCATAAGCTTCCTCCGTTTTTGATGAATATGCTTCTATAATACTGAATTTTTTTTGAATTTGCAATCTGTTTTTATTGCAGTATATAAAAACAACAAAAGGAGCTGACATGCAGCTCCCGTAATTTCTTTGTTACGGCCAGAGATGGCGAAGGGCTTCGATTTCGGATATGGTCAGATCGTTTTCCATGTTATCTCTCGCAAGGTCATTATCAAACACATCATACACATCAGTGACGGGCTTTTCGATCTGCGAGGAAGCAAGCAGCTTCTCATGAAAAAGCTCCAGGGACGGAATGTCGGGCTCTGCAACCAGATGATCGCGTTGCTTGTTTTTATATTTTTTGTTTGCATCCATACGGTTCACCTCACTGACAGTATATGCAGCTTCGGGCGGTATTCGCTTGTGTTTTTGCAGGTGAAATTGTTAAAATTTTTAATTTTTCTAAAAAATTGATAAGACTATTTTAAAAAAAATTCGTCAAAAAGGTGAAAGAGGTGAAAAGCATGGACAAGAGCAACGAATTATACCGTCGGTTTCTGCAGGGCAACAATGAAGCATTGGGTGAGCTTGTAAAGCTTTATAACGAAAGGCTGATTTTGTTTTTATACGGCCTTGTAAAGGATTTTGCAACAGCCGAGGACCTTGCCGCCGACACATTCTGTTATCTGCTTGTCAAAAAACCTTCTTTCAGGCAGGAGGCGGCCTTTAAGACATGGCTGTTCCGTATTGCCCAAAACAAGGCAATTGATTTTTTGCGAAAGCAAAAGAAATATCCGGAGATTTCTTTGGATTACGCAAACGAGCTTGCCTGTACCGATCTGCCCGAAGCACGGCTGCTGCAGGAGGAAAGAGACCGAAAATTATATATTGCCCTGCAAACACTGCCGCAACACTACCGCACAGTTTTGCAGCTTTTGTATTTTGAAGAAATGACCTACAAGCAAGCAGGAGCGGTAATGAAAATGAGTGAAAAGCAGATTCGGAATTTGTCTTACAACGCACGGCTTGCCGTGAAGGAAGCCTGCAAAAAGGAGGGCATTGAAAATGCGTTCGAATGAGGAACAAACAAATTTGATTCTGGAAAAATATGAACAACACAAAGCAGATAAAAGAAAAAAAGCAAAAATCATAACATCCTGCATTTCCGTTGCCGTTTGCCTCGTATCAGGGGTCGGCCTCGGTTCGATTATGCAAAAGGAGCCTGATTTGCCGCCCGACAACAATGACTTCCCTGTTCAATCACAGGTGCAGACAACGCAAGACACAAGTGAAGCCGAGTCGCAGGCCGGAGTGTATATCCCCAAAATCGAAATCGGGCCCGTTGACGAAAATGTGATGGCGGATATGGTTGCCATGGTCGTATATAACAGCAGAGTCTATGTCGGTGCTTATCAGTGGGACAATCCCATGCCCTATATCGAAAATACAGAATTATTGGGAGAATATGTCGGCACGGGCAACAACAAAATCACCTGTTGGTCGGATGAAAAGGACTACGAAGGGCAGTTTGCATCCAACACACCCTATGATTTTTACACGGTCAAGGGATATGACCCCGTTTTTCGTCTTGCCGCCGTGATGGATTTTGAGGACGGAAAGGAAATTATGTTTTTTGATTGCCTGAACGGCATTTGGCTTGATACCGGTGCGGATTTATATGAGAATCTGCTGCACATCACGGGCAATTACAGCTCCGTTTTGTATCAGCTGCATGCGGATTGGGATTACGGCAAGGGCAATTACAAAATACTTTCCGCAGTTTCACAGGAAGATATTGCAGCCTTTGTTGAAGCTCTGAAAGCAGGCCGCTTTGTTGATTTTTCGGAAGATATCGAATCGAGAAACAGGCTGTATGACGGCAGGCAGGCACATCTGTTTTTTCAGATGAACGACGGCACCACCGTTGGTATGCGGCTGCTCGAGGGCGGTTATGTCAGCTTCAGAGGAACAAGTGCGTATGTATATATGCCGGGTGTAATTTTTGATTTAATTTTCAACGCAGCAACCTGATTGCAAAAAAAATAAAGCCTGCCTTCTCGGCAGGCTTCATTTTATGTAATTCGATTAAGCTTTTTTCAGACCCTTGATTTTTTCTGCAAGGTCGAAATCACGAAGTGCAGGCTTGTTTTCGATTGCATTGGTGATGGCCTTCATGATGCAGTATGCAAGGAATGCGGCGAAGGTGCCGACGATAACACCTGCAACAACATCTGTGAAGTAATGCACACACAGATACAGTCTGGTGAAGCCGACGATTACAGCAAGAGTCGGGAAAATCCATGCAATCTTCTTCTTTCTCATGCTCAGGAACAGAGCAACGCCCATTTCGAATGCACAGGTGGTGTGACCGCTGGGGAAGGAATTGTCGCTTTCGATGTGAGCACCGGCAAAGTTATACCAGGACATGAACAGCGGATCCTCAGAAAGAGAAACATAGGGACGGACACGACCGCATACATTCTTCAGAATGATGTTGGTAAACAGGGTGCCGAGAACAATTGCAAATGCAACGGTAATACCCACACGACGGGTCTTCTTGAAGAAGCACATGATGGCACAGGCAACAAGAAGCGGAATTGCAACTTCACTGTCGCCGAGATGGGTCAGTGTGCTGACGATGACATTCATCACTTCGCTGTGAAGCTTTGTAACAGCAGTGAAAACAGCATAGTCAATCTTGGGGAAGGTTTTGTCAAGCCATCTGCCGATGGTGTTACCCTTGAACACTTCTTCACCGTCGCCGTTTTCGTCTGCACCTGTGGTGAGAACAGCATCACCATCGGTCAGGGCAGCATCGCCGTCGGTGATTTCCTCCTTGACGATTTCGTCGCCGTCGGTCACGGCGCCGTCTGCGGGATTGGACAGCACATACAGAGCAGCCTCGGTGTTGACTTCATCAACAATATCGGTTTCCTGTGCGCTGACGGGGAATGCAAAGAGCATGCACAGCATGGTCATAACAAGCATAAGTGCATACAGCTTCTGATTTTGATTCTGATTCTTTCTCATAATACCCTCCGATTTATTTTCAGAATAAGGATAATATAGCAAATAATTTTGCATAAGTCAACTTCAGAAACATATTTTTAACAAGTCTTTCTTTTTTTTGCAATGTATGGTATAATAAAATTGAATTTAATCGAATATTTAAATTGGGATCATAAAATGAAATCTATAATAAAAAAGAGGTGGTAAAGGTGATCAATATTCTCGTTGCGGAAGACAATGCAAATGCACGCAAGCTCTATGACTTTATTCTGCGAAAGGAGCACTACACCCCTATTCTTGCCGAGGACGGTCTGCAAGCACTGCAGATCCTCGAAAAGCAGCATGTGGATCTGATTATTCTGGATGTAATGATGCCGAATATGGACGGCTTCACCTTCGCAAAGGAGCTGCGTGAGGCAGACATTCAGGTGCCGATTCTTATGATTTCTGCAAAGGATACCCCCGCCGATAAGCGCGAGGGCTTCTTGTCGGGCACAGACGACTACATGGTCAAGCCCATTGATGAGCAGGAGTTTCTGCTGCGTATCAAGGCCTTACTGCGCAGGGCTCGTATCAGTGCTGACAAGGCGCTTGAAATCGGCAGCACAATGCTGATGTATGATTCATTCAGTGTAACGCAGGCAAACACCGAAACCGTTTTACCGCGCAAGGAATTTCTTGTGCTTTACAAGCTCCTCTCCTACCCCAACAAAACATTTACAAGAACACAGCTGATGGATGAAATATGGAGCATGGACACTGACAGCGAGGAGCGCACGGTGGATGTGCATATCAACCGACTGCGTGAAAAATTCGGCAGCAATCCCGATTTCAAAATCATCACCGTACGCGGCTTGGGCTACAAGGCCGTTATCAGCGAGGAAGCAAAATGAATAAACGTAAATTAAGCACAAAACTGTCGATCTGGGTGTTTGTCTGCTTTCTTGCTGCCAATATCATCACAGGATTTACATTTGCATTTTTGCTGCAAAGCGGCTTTTTCAGGGTATGGAAACTGACGAGCATTCTGCTGATCGTGCTTGTTTTTCTTGCCAGTACCGCCATCGGCTCGGTCGGTGCAATTCTGCTGTCACGATTCTTTCTGCAACCGATCGACAACCTGCGAAAAGCCATGGAGCAGGTCAAAAAAGGCGATTACACGGCGACGGTAAAGCCGATGAACCGAGAATTCGGCAACAATCAAACGATAGCGCAGCTCGAAGACAGCTTCAATGCCATGACTGCGGAACTGCGAAACACCGAGCTGATGCGAAAGGATTTCATTTCTAACTTTTCACATGAATTCAAAACCCCCATTGCCTCTGTCAAGGGTATGGCAAAGCAATTATATGCAGGTGAGGTCAGCGAAGAGCAGCAAAGCGAATTCCTGAAAATCATTTATGAGGAATCTGCCCGTCTTGCAGATTTGTCCGACGAAATACTGCTGCTGACAAGGCTCGAAAAACAGCAGATTATTTCCGAGCAAAAGGAATACTGCCTTGATGAGCAATTGCGTCGCTGCCTTTTGCTGTATGAGGAGTCATGGAGCCAAAAAGAGCTCGACATTGACATGGAGCTTGAGGAAATTTCTTACCACAGCAATGAGGACCTGTTGGCGCATGTATGGAACAATCTGTTCGGCAATGCCATCAAATTCACACCGCCAAACGGCAGTCTGCGGGTGACTGCCAAAAGAACGGAAAAAAATATTATTGTGCAGATTGCAGATTCGGGCATTGGTATGTCCAAGGACACGCAGAAGCATATTTTTGATAAATTTTATCAGGGCGATGCATCTCATACAACCCCGGGCAACGGGCTCGGGTTGCCGCTTGTCAAAAAAATTCTGACCCTTGCAGGTGGCTCGATCGAAGTGGAAAGTGAGATCGGCAAAGGCTCGGTCTTCACAGTGCGTCTGCCTGTTTCTGACGAAAGGAGTTAAATGCATTGAACGGAAAAATTCTGATTGCAGGCGGTGGTCACGGCGGTCTTGCAGCCGCATATCATCTGGCAAGAAACGGAGCAGATGTGACGGTACTCGAAGCCAATTCCCGCTTCAGCATGGGATGGGATCAGCCCGATTCCGTAAACTTGAACTGCTTCGAACTGGCAGATATTCCCGTTCCGTTGAGTTATGTTATCAAGCGCACCCCCATCACACTTTGTATCGGTGACGGTGTGACACCGAATATTTCTCAGGCCGTGCCCGATGACGGCTACACGGTCATGATTGAACGCAAGGTGCTGTGTCAGTATCTTGTGCAGCTTGCCATGGATGCAGGTGTCAATTTCATTTTCAATACAAGGGTTGAACAGCCGATTATGCTCGGCAGCCGTGTTTGCGGAGTGCAGACCGACAAGGGGGCTTTTTATGCTGATATGGTGATTGATGCATGCGGCATCAACTCACCACTGCGCCGTGCCCTGCCGAAAAAGCTGCATATTGAACGCAATGCGAAAATGTATGATGTTTTGCACGCATACCGTGCATTTTACAGCAAAAACCCCGATTGTCCGCCGACCGAGCCCTACAAGGTATATGTGTTTGAGGACGGCACCGTGGGCATGCAATGGCTGATTACAAACGAAGAAGACACCGATGTGCTGATTGCCCGTTTTCATGACTACACAGAAGCAGATACATTCACTACCATAGAAAAAATGAAGTATGAAAATCCGCAGCTGGGTGATACTCTGCTGCGTGGCGGACACATTATCGACATCCCTGTCCGACAGCCCTTATCGGTGCTTGTTGCCGACGGCTATGCCGCCATTGGTGACAGCGCATTCATGACCTATTCCGTCAAGGGATCAGGGGTCGGCTATGCCATGCAGGCAGGCAAAATTCTTGCAAAAACCATACTGGATGACACCGACAGCTTTTACACCGCAAGCACACTTTGGAGCTATCAGGTCAACTTTTTTAAAGAAATCGGCAAAAATGCTGCTATCATAGCTCTCGGAAAGGTCTTCATGACAAAGCTGACCACGCAGGATGTTGCATTTTTGCTGAAAGAAGACATCATCACACAGAAAATGATGGACGCAACCGCAACCGAAAACGGGCTTGTGGAGCTGATCACACAGGCAGGCATGACCGTCATCAAGGACAAAATGATGCGTTTCTTCAACAACAGTGAGCTGCGAAACAAGGTTCTGAATGTGACGGTCTGGATGGCAAAGCTGCTTCCGATTCTGTCTTCAATGCCCGAAAAATACGACCGCGATGAGGTCAAAAAATGGGCAGACAAATACGATAATTTCTATAATTCCATCCGATCGGACAATGCAGCAAATGTAATTGATGAAGAATTGATATGATAACAAAAAAAGCCTTCGGTTTTGCCGAAAGCGTGTTTTTCTGATTGCAAATTAAAGAATTTCACCCATGGTGCCGGCTGCGGGCATAACAGCATTGGCTTCGTCGGTGTCGATGTGCAT
>JAZOWJ010000205.1:0-2287 GCA_045659125.1 Acutalibacteraceae bacterium | reverse complement strand
TTTTATAAAAAAAGAAAGCAAAATAACATTTGCAACAGGCATTGTTGTTGTGTTGATTTCTGTTTTTATAACGGGATTTTATGGTATTGCTGCAGCAATACCACGAGCAGAGCAATTTGTAGGATATTTCGATGAAATATCTGTGACTTCCAGAGTGTCGGGCATGGATGTTGCGCATTATATCTTTACTGATGAATTCGGAAATGAAAAGACTTTTGAATTTTTCAGAAAAAGAGATGATATTCTTCCGGACGATCTGAACACGGAAACCTTGTATTGTGTACATTATGAAAAAAATCTGGATGTCATATTGCGGATTGATGAAGTGCAAAGCAATGATGAAAGCATTGCAAGCCCATGATTACAAAACCGGGACTCACATTTTGTGAATCCCGGTTTTTTCTGATTATGTATTTTTGATTTTTACGGCTTCTTTGGTGCTCCATGCAAGGCACAGCACTGCCGATATTGCAAAGAGAATGGTATGCAGGGAATTGATTTCATTGATATTGCGGTATTCTTCGGTGCAGATGAACAGATAGAAAACAGCAATAAATGTGACGAAGAACAGCAGCAGAACACGGCAAAAAACATCCATGCCGAGCTTTTCGGCGTTGAAGCCTGCGAATTTAACAAGCAGACCAATCACAACAGCGGCAATGGCCACGCCGATGACCGCCCCGATGATGGTTGTGGTGTCGGTTGTATCAAAACGAAGAATGGCAGGACGGATGATGTTGACCGCAATCACGCCGAAGCCGCCGATGAAAATAAGCACCTTGCGCACCTTTTCGGGTATGAAGTCAAATGTGATTTCTTTTACATCCTCCGTGGGCTTCAGGCTTACAAGGAAGGCTGTCATAATAATGCCTGCAATGAAGCCTGTGAAGTATTCCCAGTTCGACCACGCATAAACGAACGAGCCTGTATATTGAGGCAGTGCATTTCTGAATCCGCCGTTGCAGAAGAAGAAAAACAGGTCTGCAACCGTGATGGAAATGCCGAATGCGATGCAGGTGACCGCACCGACCTTCGCTGCAATCTTGTCCTTGATTGCAAAACGGGTCACAAACAGAACCGCTACCGCTTTGATGGCATTGCTCACGACCTGCACCTCGGAGAAATAGTTTCTGCCGCCGTGAATCTTCTTGCCCCAGGGAATGCTTGCAAAATGCTGCATATAAACGCTGTAAGCGCTGCCCTCAATGCCTGCTTTTTCGAGTCCCTGCTCAAACAGGTCAGCCGCCTGCGGCTGCACAAGCTCAATGACCCAATGCGAAACACTCGCCTTTGTAATCAGGTCTACCGCATAGAAAACGGCAATCAGAATCACAATGTCACGCACTTTCCACTGCTTTTCGCTGTAGCCTCTGCCGAGAAGAATGCCGAACAGGGGAGCCATGCCAAGTCCGAGGCACAGCATCATAAATACGCCCGAAAAAACGGAAATGTCAGCGGTTAAAATGACATCGTCCACCGTTGCACTCGCGTTGAGTGTGCCTGTAATCTGTGACAGCAGGGTGCCCCATGCAGGGGTCGTCAGCACAAAGGACGATACCGTGAAGGCAAGCCACCCTAAATCCATCTTTTTGCGTGCACCGAGAACGACCGTGATAAACAGGGTGTACACAAAGCCGACCATTAAAACGCCCGATTCCGAGCCCCAGCCGTGCTCGCCTCTTGCACGCCACAGCATACCGCAAAGCAAGCCGCCGATGAGAACGATGATGATTTTTTCAAAAATTGAACGGTTTTCTGTTTTTAACATAGAACACATCTCCATTCCGAAAAGGAAAATACAAAAACAATTGTAGCACTTTTTGAAAAAAATGGAAGTAGAAAAATAAAAATTTATAAACTTTTCTTGAAATAAAAGATTCGGTTAATTTATCGGATTATATATTATTCACTCTCATTTATATTACCTCCGATAATGATGTCAATCTCATCTTCACATGGTACTTCAAATATGGAAGCAAACTTCGCAGCAAGATTTTCGTCAATATAATAAGCACTTGTTTCCTCTGCAAGCACGGCTTTATTTCTTTTTGTCAAGCGATATTCCCATGTTGCATCGCTGATCTCAATATAATGAAGCTCGCATTCAATACCGCGGGATTTGTAAAACTCTTTTGCAGAATCTCGTTCTTCTTTTGTCCAGAAGCCCCAGTCAAGAACAACGCTGATATCGTTTTTAATCAGTTCCAAGGATTTATTGAACAGATATTTCTCTGTTTTTTCAACGTATTCATCGTGCTTTTCACCGCAATGCTGCCCGAAAAGAGCA
>JAZOWJ010000204.1:0-4568 GCA_045659125.1 Acutalibacteraceae bacterium | reverse complement strand
AGCTTTGCAAGAGAATCGATCTTTTCAAGAGAGATGGGTTCACCGTCGATGAAACCGCCCTTAACTGTGAAGTTTTCGTGTTTCTTTGCGAACTCGGAGAGAATCTTTGCAGCTGCGACATAATCGGAATCGCTGACTGCGAGAGCCGTTGTACCGTTGAAAAGGTCATCCATTTCTGCAAGTTTCGTGCCTTCAACAACGATACGCAGAAGGGTGTTCTTTGTGACTGCGTAGTCAACACCTGCGTTTCTCAGTTCTGCACGAAGCTGTGTATCATCAGATACGGTGATGCCCTTGTAATCAACAAGAATACCGGCGACGGCATTGTCGAGCTTACCTTTGATAATTTCGACCTGCGCTTTCTTTGCTTCTAAAACCTTTGCGCTTGGCAAATTTTTCACCTGCCCTTTAAAATTATTATAGCCCTTCCGCTTGTCCGCGGAAGGGCATACCTGTTTCATTGAAAAACAATTGTACGCACATTCCTCGGCAGGCGGTTGTAACCTTTATGCAAAATGCACCTGCTGTCTTTAGAACAGCTTGATTATATTAACATACTTTTTATTGCATGTCAATAGTTTTTTGAAAAAATTTCAATTATTCAGCTTCAACGCCGGAAGCAACGACCTTGCTGGGATTCATGCGGACGCCGGGGCCCATGGTAGCAGCAACAACGCAGGAGCGGATGTACTGACCCTTTGCAGCAGCGGGCTTTGCCTTGATGATAGCGTCAAGAAGAGTCTGATAGTTTTCCATGAGCTTTTCAGCACCGAAGGAAACCTTACCGATGGGGCAGTGGATGATGTTGGTTTTGTCAAGACGGTATTCGATCTTACCTGCCTTAGCTTCAGCAACAGCCTTAGCGATGTCAGGAGTAACGGTACCTGCCTTGGGGCTGGGCATCAAGCCACGGGGGCCGAGGACCTTACCAAGACGACCAACGAGACCCATCATGTTGGGAGCAGCGATACATACGTCGAAATCCATGAAGCCTTCGTTCTGGATCTTTGCGACGAGATCTTCAGCACCGACAACTTCTGCACCTGCTTCTTCAGCAGCGGTAGCATCGGGACCCTTTGCGAAAACAGCAACGCGGACAGAGCGGCCTGTGCCGTTGGGAAGAACGACAGCGCCTCTGACCTGCTGGTCTGCGTGACGGGAGTCAACGCCCAGACGGACGTGAATTTCGACAGTTTCGTCGAATTTAGCGGTAGCAGTCTTCAGAACAGTTTCAATAGCCTCGCTGGGATCAAAGAGGTTCTGTCTGTCATACTGCTTCATAGCATCAGTATATTTTTTTCCGTGTTTCATTCTTTAACCCTCCGATCAGTCAACAACTGTAACGCCCATGCTGCGTGCAGTGCCGGCGATCATGCTCATAGCAGCTTCGACGGATGCAGCGTTCAGGTCGGGCATTTTCTGTTCAGCAATCTTTCTGACCTGTTCAGTGGTGATGGTAGCAACCTTGGTCTTGTTGGGAACACCGGAACCACTTTCGATACCGCAAGCCTTCTTGATAAGAACTGCTGCGGGGGGAGTCTTGGTGATGAAGCTGAATGTACGGTCTGCGTAGATGGTGATGACAACGGGGATGATAAGGCCGATGTCGTTCTTTGTTCTCTCATTGAATTCCTTGGTGAAACCCATGATGTTAACACCGTGCTGGCCGAGAGCGGGACCAACAGGGGGAGCAGGTGTTGCTTTACCTGCAGGGATCTGCAATTTAACAAATCCTACAACTTTCTGTGCCATAAGTGCACCTCCAAAAAAAATGTGGTAGTGGCGGGAAATTTCAGGTTCCCTCCCACGAACCGCCTTTCGACGGCTATAATAAGCGGAAAAAACCGCTGATTACCTGAATAATCAATCGAGTGTGGACTCAACCTGATCAAGGCCGAGCTCAATGGGTGTATCGCGACCCATCATGGAAATGATAACACGAACTGTTTTCTGTTCGAGATCGATGGTGTCAACAATACCTGAGAAACCGTCGAAAGAGCCGCCGATGATGGTTACGAGATCGCCTACATTGTAAGCAACTTCGATGACCTGCTTTTCGACACCGAGGCTGAATGCTTCTGCATCGGAAAGGGGAGAGGGCTTGCTTTCGGGGCCTACAAAGCCGGTAACACCGCGTGTGTTGCGGATGATGTACCAGACCTCGTCGGTCATTTTGGTTTCTTTAACCTTGTCGTCATAAAAGACAGCCGTTTTTACGAAGACGTAGCCGGGATAAAGCTTGCGTTCAATCTTTACCTCTTCCATCTTCTTTTCTTTGGGCTCCTGATTATCCTCTTCCTGTTCGAAAGAGAAGAAATCTTCATCTGTCTTTTTCTTACGGGGTTTCTTTTCTTTGACTTCTCTGAGTTCAACAACCGTTTGTGTCGGTATACACACTTCAGGGATCATGTCCTGCAGACCGCGGTTTTCGATCACTGTCAGCAGATTGGAACAAACCTTGTTCTCGTATCCCGAATACGTGTGAACGACAAACCATCTGTATTCGTCGTACATGGTATTCCTCCCGTTAAACCCGATTAAGCAGCTGTTGTGCTTTCTTCGGTAGCGGTCTCGGTTGCTTCTTCAGTGGTAGCTTCTTCAGCTGCTTCGCTGTTTGCTTCGTCAGCATGGGTATGTCCGTCTGCTGCATGACCGTGCTCATCGGTAGCAACTTCAGTTGCGGCCTCGGTAACAACCTGTGTTACTTCGTTGCCTTCTGCATCAGTTACTGCTTCACCGTTTTCATCGGTAACAACTTCGGTCTTGACATCGTCAGCGAAGTATTCGCCTGCGCTGATAGCAAGATCCGATGCACCGGAGAAAGCAAGGTTGAGAAGCTGGTCAACACCGTAAACGGCAACACCGACGACGACAACAACTGCCAGAACGATACCGGTGTTTTTGAAGACGGTTTTAGCATCCGGCCAGCTGACCTTCTTGGCAACACCCTTGAAGTCCTTGAAGAACTTTGCAATGGTCTTGCCGCCTCTTGTGAAGACATTGCCTTCCTTTTTGGGCTTGCTGGCTTTAATGCGCTCTTCTTTTGCTTTTTTTGCGGCCTTTTCAGCTTCCTTAGCAGCCTTCAAAGCCTCTTTGTCCATGTTTTTGTCCATGTTGTCTGCCATAAGTCTCATTCCTTTCACAAAGCACGAGGGATTCTGCGAAAATTCGCAGTGAGAACAAATGCCTTACTTGGTTTCTCTGTGGAGAGTGTGTTTTCTGCAGAATCTGCAGTACTTGTTGAACTCTACTCTGTCAGGCGTGTTCTTCTTGTTCTTCATGGTGTTGTAGTTACGCTGTTTGCACTCTGTGCAGGCAAGAGTAATTTTGACTCTCATTCTAACGGCACCTCCGATTTTATTTGGCCTCCCTCTTTTTCTTTTCCGATTTGCCTAATTTCCGGAAAAGAAGGGCACAAAAAAAGAACCCTCCTAGAGGTATAGACAATATATCATAACCCCCATGTAAAGTCAAGCATTATTTTCAAATTTTTGCGTTAATTTTTTCAATTTTTCCGAAAAGTATTGACAAACGGGCATAAGCATTTATAATATAAATATCTCTGTGACGGAGAAGATATCTTTTGCCAACGCATTTTTCAGAGAGTGCCGTGTTTGCTGTGAGCGGTGCAGATGCAAAAAAGATGTTACCACTCCCGAGTGCGCACCGAAATAAGGTCGCCGTATAAACTGCGTTAAAGTTTTTTGAGGTGGCGGAGCATTTCCGCAAGCCGGGTGGAACCGTGGAGCTTACAGCTTCATCCCGTGTCAGGGGTGAAGCTGTTTTTTTTCATCCCGTATCACATTACATTATAATATAGAGAGGTTGACACACATGGCAAACATTACGCTCAAGGGCGGCGTTGTCAGAGAATTTGACAACGGTCTGACCGCCGGTGAAATCTGCAAGCAGATCAGCATGGGACTTTACAAGAGTGCCTGTGCCTGCAAAATCAACGGAGAGCTCAAGGATCTGCGTACCGTTATTGACGGTGACTGCGAGCTTCAGATTCTTACCTTTGAGGACGAAGAAGGCAAAAAGACCTTCCGCCACACCGCATCCCATATTCTTGCACAGGCTGTTAAAAGACTGTATCCGACTGCAAAGCTGACCATCGGTCCGGCTGTTGAAAACGGTTTTTATTATGACTTCGATGTGGATGTTCCTTTCACACAGGAGGTTCTTGAAAAGCTCGAAAAGGAAATGAAGAAAATCGTTTCCGAAAATCTTGCGCTTGAACGCATCGAAATGAGTGCTGACGATGCAACCGCACTCATGAATGAAAAGAACGAGCCTTACAAGGTTGAGCTCATTGCTGAGCACGCAGGCAAGGGTGAAAGCATCACCTTCTACAAGCAGGGCGAATTCATTGAGCTCTGTGCAGGACCGCACCTCATGCAGACCGGTCTTGTCAAGGCATTCAAGCTGACCGCCTGCACCGGTGCTTACTGGAGAGGCGATTCCAAGAACAAGATGCTGCAGCGTGTATACGGCACAGCATTCCCGAAGCAGTCCGAACTTGATGCATACATCACCCAGCAGGAAGAAGCCCGCAAGCGCGACCACAA
>JAZOWJ010000203.1:0-5402 GCA_045659125.1 Acutalibacteraceae bacterium | reverse complement strand
GGAATTATCGGAAATGAATATAAGGGGCTTGCTATATCTTATGTTTTTCAGCAACAGCAAAAGGGCTTGATTCATGCTTTTATGAAGGCGCTTGCAGTTGTTGATGACGATGATGTGGTTTTGCAATTGGCTGATGAAATTCTTATTGATTTCATGGGGGATGAAATAATCGTAATGCTGCAGGAAAAAGCTTGTGATTTTTACTGTGGCTATACACATGAGAATGATTACAATAAGATAAAGAATAATTATTCCATTGATGCAAATGAAACCGGTCGAATTATAAAGTGTATTGAAAAACCTTCGGAAATAATAAATGATAAAAAAGGGACGGGTTTTTGCATTTTTAAAAGCGGTTCCGTTCAAATACTGAAAGCGATTTATGATGACACGATAAACAGCCCGTATGATTTATGTGACTTTATCAATTATTTGACAGAGCATCATAAAAATGGAACGGCTTTTTGTGTTGCACAGAAGGAATTTAATATTAACACTGTTGATGATCTGTATGAAGCTGAACAATTTTTCACTTCATGCAACAATGCCTGATAACTAAAAAAAGCACCGCAGCGCGGTGCTTTTAATTATTGTATTGCCCAATCTATCAGTGTTGATGTTACAATGTATCGTGATTCATCTGTCTTGCAGCCTGCCACAAAAATAATAAGGTCATGATCACCATCATTATAGCTTGTGAGAAGGCAGGTGCCGGCATTTTCTGTTGTGCCTGTTTTAATACCGATAACATAAGGATTGTAATAGGCGCTTGCAGGATCAAGAAACAGATTTGTGCTTGTCCATGTGATTGTTTCGCCGGAAAGGAATTGCATGTCTTTTTTCTGGGTTGATGTAATCACATTGATCACGGGATACTGCTTTGATTTCATCGCAAGTAACAAAACATCTTCTGCAGTTACATACTGTTCAGGGGTGTCGTATCCGTCGGGACTTACAAAGTGGCTGTTATTCATCCCGATTTCCTGTGCATATGTGTTCATTATTGTAATGAAATGATCAACAGCAGCCTGATCGCTCATACTTGAATCTCCGGTGTCTTTTCTTGCAATGTTTACTGCCAATGTATATGCTGCATCGTTTCCTGATTGCAAAAGAAGTCCGTAAAGTAAATCCAAAACTGTCAGACGATGCCCGGGGGCCAACAGACAAACACTGGAATTTGGTTGGAGAAGATTCAACTCCGAGCCGACTGTGACAGCTTCATCCGTGGTCATATAATCCAATGCAATGCATGCTGTCAGCAATTTTGTAATTGAAGCAGGTGCAATTTTTTCTTGAGAGGCATACTGATGAAGAAACTCATGCTTCTTTAAATCATAAACAACGCAAGCTGTTGCATTGATTGCTGGGGCAGGTGGTAGTGTTGGCGGCTCTGTCGGAGGTGGAGTCGGCTCCATGATTGTCGGTGGCTCCGCCGGCACAGTAGTCGGTTGTTCAACCTGTAAAAATGAGCAAGCAGACAGGCTGATGGTTGCAATAAGCAAAAGGCTGATGAGTTTAATTATGTTTTTCATAATAATTCTCCGTGAGAATATTGTACATCGGTAAAATTTTAACCTCTCAATATTAGCATAATTTAAATATGTTTTCAATGGAAATATGAAGCAAATTTAAAAAATTTATTTACATTTTTCACTTGTAATGTTATACTGTAATCAAATATTTACGGAGGTGCTTATGAAATCCTTTTTTTTGTTTTCCAAAGAAACAAAAGGGGAAGGTTATGTCCCCAATAATGAAATCTTTGCATTGGCATCCGGATTAACCGGTCAGAATCTGACCTACAGCTACACATCGAGCTGGCTGAAGTATTTCTGTGTAAATCTTTTGCATATGGACCCTGCAAAGGTAGGTGCAATTTTTTCGCTCAGTCATGTATGGGATGCCATCAATGACCCGATTGTGGGCGGATTTGTTGACAGACGAAAATACAAGCCTTTTATGAAGCTTCGTCCGTATTTGTTATTTACACCACCTATTCTCGGTGTTCTCGTTTCATTGATGTTTGTGAATGTAAATTTCAGCGAAAACGGAAAAGTTGCTTATATTCTTGTTTTGTATTTTCTGTTTGATTTGTTCTATTCTTTTCAGGATGTCAGTCTGTGGGGAATGATTGCCGTTTCATCACCACATTCGCAAGAACGTTCACGAGTGGCTCAGTGGGTTTCTATCGGTGCAGGTGCAGGCGGTGCAATTGTCGGTACATTCCAACAGGTTCGCTCAATTTTGAGCGGCTTTGGTGTATCGGATATTCACATCTTTTTGATTTGTGCATTTGTGTTCGGTTTGGGCGGTGAATTGCTTTCTATGAATGCATACCGCATGAAAGAACGCATTCATACTGAATTACCTGAAGATGAGAGTCTTTGGGAATCGCTGACAATTCTTCGACACAATCCCACATTGCTGCTCATTTCTCTTGCGCGTTTTTCACAAGGCTTAAGTCCTAAGGTGCAGAATGCATATTTCTTTGAAAATTGCGTAACCTTAAAGGTTGGTAATAATACTATTGACGGTATGACTGCCGAATTTATGTATGGTCTTTTTGCTGGTATTCCCGGCACATTTGCTATGTTTTTTGCCAATAAAATCGCGGACAGAATCGGTGGTATGAAAAAGATTTTGCTTTCGTCGCAGGTTATGGCAATTGCTCTTCGTGTAGCTATCTTCTTTGTAGGTTATAATTCTTTGCCGAAGTTTATCATTATGACTGTGCTGACTTCGCTCATCAATCTTCCCGGCAGCATGATGGATATTGCTCATCGTTCGTTGACCAGTGATTCCATTGATGAGGTCGAATACAAGACCGGTATCCGCTCTGAAGGTGTATCCTTCTCCATGCAGAATTTTACTACCAAAATGCAAAGCGGTGTTGCATCCATGCTTGAGGGACAGATTCTGAAGCATCTCGGTTATGACAGCTACGCAAAAGAACAGGGCAAGCTGCAAAATGAAACATTCCTTAAATGGCAGTGGCCGATGTTTGTTCTTGGTCCCGTTGTCGGTGCAGTGTTGTATCTGATTATTATCAGCTTTGTTAAGGATGACAAAGAAAAGAGAGCACAAATTGAAGCAACACTTAAGGAACGCAGAGCAAAGCTGGAAGCTGAAAAAGAACAGACCGCTGTCAAAGCATAAATAATTTGTAACAGCATGTATTGCATTTGATGCGATACATGCTGCTCTTTCTTTGTTAATTAAATTCAAGTATTCTTATTGATGTTTTACCTGTTATGTATTGCGTAAGATTTGTTGTGATCTGATTCTCATAGTCAAAATGTAAATGTCCAGTAAGGATGGCTTTGATGTTTTTGCAGTTTACAATAAACTCGTATGCTTGTTTCGTTATCTCATCTGATGTTTGTTGTGTTCGTCTGAAATCAGAGTATTTTGTCATCTTTTCCGGTGGTACATTCATAATCGCAGCATCATTGCAGTTCTTATCAATCATCATGTGATAGTATAGTGCTTCAGTGTATAACGGAATATGCAGTAGCAATATTATGGGGATATCAGCGTCACATTGCTTCTGCAGAAATTCAAGCTGTTCCTTATTAACAGTGTAATATGAATTGTCTATAGCAATAAAATTGATGCCGTTGATGATGCGAGAAGAATAACGAATGTTGTTTTTAAAGGCCTGTTGTACGCGGTCAAGGCTTTGATTTTTGTAAGCATCGTCCTCAAATGCTTCGCCGACATACAAGCTGAATTCGTGATTTCCGACGGACATGATGACATCATTATGATCTGTGAAGTTTTTTGCTGCTTCGAGATTTGCATAGGATACGAAGTCAATCAGATCTCCTGTATGAATGATTGTGTAATTTCTATCTATGTTAAATTCTTCGACCGCTTTTAATATGTTTTCAGCTTGCGGAAATCTAACGCTTCTGTCAGCGGCGAGTTTGATTTTTCTGTCATCATCACGTTCATCAGCAAAGCATAAATGTGTGTCACTTATGTGAATCATTTTAAAAGGCTCAGATGCGCCGATATGAATTGTCGTATGAATCATAATATCCTCACAAAAAAAAAGACTTGCACCACAAAATGTGCAAGTCTTTAAAATCATTCTCAGATAACTCTGGCAGCAATTACGCCGTCAACAGCCTTGACTGCAGAAAGCGCTTCATCGCTGATTGCGGAATCCGTGTCAAAAATTGCATAACCGATTGTTCCACGAACTGCATCAAGCTGAGATTTGACAGCGATTCCATTGCCGGTAAGCACATCAAGAACTTCCTGAGTCTTATTGTCTGCAGAGATAACAGTAAGTCTTGCAGCACCGTCTGCTTCCTTGCTGATACAGGGTAGATTGACAGAATTTACAACATTGCCGGTTTCGAGATACAGACTGATCTGATCAGCCGCCATAATTGCACAGTTTTCTTCAGATTCGGGCGAAGATGCACCGAGGTGAGGGATGGCAATGATACCGTCAACACCAAGCTGTTCATCAGTCGGGAAGTCGGTTGCATAAGCAGCGCACTTGCCGGAATTGATTGCTTCGATGATGTCTGCAGAATCAACGAGTTCACCGCGAGCAAAGTTGAGAACACGAATACCGTCCTTTGCTTTTGCAAGATTTGCTGCATTGACAACGCCTCTTGTGGAATCTGTAAGAGGAGCATGAAGAGTCAGATAATCAGACAGAATGAAGAGATCTTCTTCATTAGCAGTCAAAGAAACAGATTTATCGAGAGCAGCAACAGCTTTGTCGGAAATGTAGGGATCGTAACCGATAACCTTCATACCAAGTGCAGCAGCAGCATTGGCAACAAGCACACCAATGGCACCCATGCCGTAGACACCGAGTGTTTTTCCGAGAATTTCGGGTCCTGCAAAATTGCCCTTGCCTTTTTCTACCATCTTGCCGACTTCTGCGCCGTTACCCTTAAGGGTTCTGCACCATTCGATTGCGGGAACAATGCGGCGGGATGCAAGGAACAGACCGCAGATGACTAATTCCTTAACTGCATTTGCATTTGCGCCGGGAGTGTTGAAAACGCAGATGCCTTTTTCAGTACAAGCAGGAACGGGAATGTTGTTGTAGCCGGCGCCTGCTCTTGCAATTGCAAGCAGAGAAGCGGGCATTTCCATTTCGTGCATGGACGCAGAACGGACGATAACTGCATCGGGAGCATTGGTTTCGCTCATGCAAGCATATTTTGCTGTATCAAGACGAGAGAGACCTTTTTCAGAAATCTTGTTGAGAGTGAGGATGTTATACATAATCAATGTGACCTTTCTTAGCTGTTTGCCTTTTCGAATTCTTTCATGAATTCAACAAGCTTTTCAACGCCTTCAACAGGCATTGCATTGTAGATGGAAGCACGCATGCCGCCGACGGAACGATGACCCTTGAGGTTTACAAAGCC
>JAZOWJ010000202.1:0-9944 GCA_045659125.1 Acutalibacteraceae bacterium | reverse complement strand
TGTTGTCACTGCCGTTTCGCAGGGTACTGTTATTGTTTATGCACTGTCTGACGACGGCTACTACAGATCGACTTGTGAGGTGACTGTTGAATGAGTGAAAATAACAAAAGCGTAAAAAACTTTGTGGAAGGTGTTTTTACCGCAGAAGATAATTCTGCTGCTAAGCTGCAGGATGCGCAAAGAAGCAAATACAGCTCTCTTGCCATCAAAATGTTCCACACCAATGTTCTGACACCCAAGGAAATGTTCCTGCCTGCTATTGCTGAATTTGCAACCAAGGTGCTCGGCGGTGTCAATGTTTACAGAACGCTCTATTTTGTTAATGTTTTAAAAATTGACATGGTGTATGTCACCGTCATTCTGTCACTCATCAGCATTTACGATATGCTCAATAACCCCCTGATGGGAGCCATTTACGACAAAACCAGAACCCGTTGGGGTAAGGCAAGACCTTATATTATTTTCGGCGCCATACCTTATTTCGCAAGCACATTCCTGCTGTATTCGGGTGCATTGTTCCTCGGTGAACGCTCGGGTGATGACCCTGCAAAGATTGTCTTTGTTTTTACAATGCTCTTCATTCAGGAAACCTTCTCCACCATTTACAACATTCCGCGCGGAAATCTGCTTTCTCTGCAGACCGCAAACCCGCAGGACAGAATCAATGTCGGCCTGCTGAATACCTACATCGGCGAAATCGGCTCGCAGGCTGTTTACACCATCTTCCCGCCTATGATGGAGCTTAACAACAAGGGCTACATCAACTTTCCGATGTCATCTCTGTTCTGCATTCTTGCCGCAATTGCATGTTCGCTCGGCTCGGTCGGCAATATTGCAATGGCAATCGGCTGTAATGAACGAATTGCACTGCAGCCCAAGCCTGCCCCCATTACAAAAACAATGTTCTATGTTCTGAAAAACAAGTATGCTCTGCGTAACTTCGTTGCAGGCTTTGCAACCTCGTGGTGGAGCAGCGGCGGTTATTCTTGGGACGTTGTTACCCAGCAGGAAATTTTCGGCGGCTCTATCAATTCCTTCCTTGCTTATATGCCCTATAACACAATTGATATGCCCAGTGCTGCCCTGATTCCGAAATTCAAGAAGATTTTTAAGAACAACAACCGCAATGCACTGATTGCGCTCCGCTTGTGGGATATGGTCGCTGCAGCAGGTATGCTGCTGTTCGGTCTTCCGCTTGTAGATAAAAAATGGGCAATGATCGGTGTCTATGCCTTGTTCCACGGCCTTGAAGCCATCAATAACGGTCCTGCAAACGTCTTTGAATCCGAGGTCAGCAGAGAAATCGGTGACTATACCGAATATATGACAGGTGAACGTCCTGACGGCACCATCAATATTCTGACAGACCTTGTTTCCAAAATTACCCAGCCGCTGAATGCTATCTTCACAGTGTTCTTGTTCAAATGGTCGGGCTACGATGCCACCATTCCCATGCTTCCCTGGTCGCAGGGCAGCAAAACCATTTATCAGAAGGTATGGTTCCTGTTTGTCGGTATCGGCTTGTTCCCGAAATTCCTGCATATTATTCCGTATTTCTTCTATGACCTTGTCGGCGAAAAGAGAGAGCAGATGTATGTTGCACTCAATGAGCGCCGTGCATTGCTTGCAAAAGAGCAGACGGTCAATGAAGAACTTGTTGAAATGATGCAATCCCTTGAAGAAACAATAGAGGATGATTGATAATTATGGAACAGTTTATTAAAGATCAGATTATATACGGTCTTCAGTATCTGCCTGTTAATTTGTTGAAATCATTTTTTATTCCGAAAGAAAACCAAGCAACTAAAGCCCTTCGTAAGAAGGGCTTTGTCTGCGGTGTCTGTCATCCGAATGAGAATTACGAGCAGATAAAACAGGCGAATCTTGATTGGATCCGCATTGATATTCCGTATCCCTTTGATAAGGACGGCAATATTGCCGAAGGTTATATCGGCTTTAAAAACCGTTGCCGCGGCTATGTGGAAAATGATATAAAAGTGATGGCTGTTACTCCGTATGCAGCCGATTATATTGCAAACGGAGCAGACCCCCGAACACCTGATGGCGAAAAGAATGCCCGTGCAACGGCAAGATTTTTGATTGATGACCTCAGGGAGCTTGTTGCAGGCTATCAGGTAACCAATGAAATGGGCATTCCTCGCTTTACCATTCCGCTTACCATGGATGAAGCAATTGCGTTTATTGCCATGCACCTCGAAGAAATGTATCCGCGCAGGGGAGATGCCATCATCGGCTATAACTCTGCAGGACCGCAGGCGGACCTGCATTCCAAGCTGCGTGCGTGGCATCAATACTGCGACTATGTCGGTGTTGATATTTATCTCGGCTGTTTCTTTACGGCTCCCGGCTTTATGAGTTGGTTTACGGCTATGACCCGTTATCTGTATGCACTGACAGGCAAGCCTGTTCTGATTCAGGAATTTGGCTACTTAAGCGGTGGTAAGCCGAAAAGCAAGCAGCAAAAGCTTGCAATCCTCAGGAAATACGGTGTTGAAAGTGAAAAACAGGCAAAGAACAATATAGAAAGCTTTGTCGAAAGGCTGCCTGCAGGCATGCGAGATCATGTTAAATATGTTTGTCAGAATGACCCGAACGGTTATTTCAGCTTCATTTTTAAGAGCGATTATGTCAATCACCTGTATACTGAGCTGCCACGCATTACAAAAATTCCCGGTTATGACCATACCCCCGACGGGCAGGCAAAATTCTTTGCGAATATACTTGATAAGTTTTATAAAACAAAGCATATCTGCGGTGCATTTATATATTGTTATTCCGATCCGCCCATGTGCTATTATTGCGGACAGGAGGATTGTCCGACCGAAACCCGATGGGGATTGGTGGATAAGGACTCAAATCCCAAGCCGTCTTATTATGCAGTGCAGAAAAAGCTTGCAGAGTTGAAGAAAAGGTAAATCCCTGCGAGTTATTATCTTTCGGCTGGCGATATGCATTGCTTACATTGCGGATAAAAAAATCCAAGTCTTTCGACTTGGATTTTTTTTTGCGAAAGAGCAGTATAACGGTGCGTAAATGTAGGTAAGAAAAGCGAAAAGGTGCGCAGATATACAGTTAGACAAATTGAAATTTGTCTAACTGTTTTAGTATGCATTAAAGCAGACTATCGTGATCTTCAGTATTGTGATACTTTTCAAAGCTAAATTTTTTAAATCGGCCAAACAATATAGGTCTTGCGAAAAATCGATTAATTGCAAAAGTAGGAACATCAAATAATACAAATATCCCAACAGTAAGCCAAGCAATAAATTTGCCAGAAAACAGTCCAAATGCAAACAAGAAAGAAATAATTAGGTATAGTGCAAGGCAGCCCCAAGAGATTTTTTGATAAATAATCATTCTATTGCAGAATTTGATTGCGTGGCGACAATTTTCCTTGAAATGGATAAGCTGCATCCTTTGCAGAAAGGTATATTCCTTCTTGAGCTTTTTAACTGCAGATTTGCTTCTGTGCATTTTTAGCAAAGAATCCAACAGCAAGTAGTTCGTAAAAAAGCTGAACAGAAAGATAATTACTGAAAGAATAATGCACAAAGTAGGTTGCTTGGATAAATTATCAATAATTTGCAGCATTATATCATCTCCTCATCAGTCAGACAAGTTCAAGTTTGTATAATAGATTATACCATGATTTTGCAATGTAATCAAGGCGAAGCCTTGTATATCATCAATTCCGCAGGAATTGCATATCATCAACACGCAGTGTTGCATCTCATCAAGCCGCAGGAAATGCACGCTGACGCGTGATGAGATACAAGGTCGGCTTGCCGACCTTGATGATATGCACCGCACTTCGTGCGGCGATGATATGCCAAGCCTGCGGCTTGGATAAAAAAAGAAGTAACTTTTGGTAGACAAAAGTTACTTCTTTTTTGGCTGGGGTGGTTGGACTCGAACCAACGAATGGCGGAGTCAAAGTCCGATGTGTTACCGCTTCACCACACCCCAATGTATTTTGCTAAATAAGTATAGCAAAAAGAAAAGCGTCTGTCAACCTCATTTTTAAAATTATTGTGCTTTACTATTCGGCTTATTTATGATAAATTGTTATTATATTAAATGCAGAGGATGGTGCTTTTATGCAAGAAATTCGTATCGGTATTTTCGGTCTTCGCCGAGGCTCCACTTTTATTGATTCAATCAAGGCCTGTAACGGTAAAATTGTTGCTGTATGTGAAAGTGATGCAAAACAGGTTGAAGAAGTGAAAAAGGATCTTCCGAAGGATGTTTGTGTGTATTCCGACTTCGATTCCTTTATTGCGCATCCCATGGATGCTGTTCTGCTTGCAAACTTTTTCCATGAGCATGCACCCTATGCAATCCGTTGCCTTGAAAAGGGGATTCATGTTTTGAGCGAATGCACTGCCGGCTCCACCCTTGCCGAATGTGCCGCTTTGGCAAGGGCAGCGCGAAAGAGCAATGCCGTTTATATGCTTGCCGAGAACTATCCGTTTATGATTTTCAATCAGGAAATGAAGCGAGTGTGTGATGAAGGAACCTTGGGTAAAATTTATTATGCCGAAGGAGAATACAATCATCCCATGGACTGGTATGATACCCCCACAGTGCTTTCTGTGCGTCCCTATGAAATGCACTGGCGAAACTTCCTGCCTCGTTCTTATTATATTACACATTCTCTTGCGCCTGTTATGCATGCGACGGGAGCTTTTCCTTCCCGCGTAACGGCGATGGCTGTCAATCATCCGCTGCCTGCGGATTGCCCGACAGGTGGCCATGTGTCCGACGTTGCTGCTATTATCACAACACAGAATACGGATGGTTCTGTTTTCAAGGTTACGGGCTGTGCCGCATTCGGTGCGCACGGTAATTCCTATCGCATTTGCGGTGAAAAGGGACAGATTGAAAACCTGCGCGGCATGGACGATAAGGTTATGCTGCGTTATAATCATTGGAATATTCCCGATGGCAAAAAAGAGGTCAATCTTTATAAACCGAAATGGAACACCGCAGACCGCAAATCCGCAAGAGCCGCAGGACACGGCGGTGGTGATTATTTTGTCATCCGTCACTTTTTTGAATGTCTGCGTGAGGGCAAGCAGCCTGTTTTTGATTATCGCTTTGCAACCGCACTTTCTGCAGTTGCCATTCTTGCACACCGCAGCATTCTGAACGGTTCGCAGCCGTTTGATATCCCTGATTTCGGCAAGGAAGATGATTGCGTAAAATATGAAAACGATACTCTTTCTCCGTTTTATTATTCCGACGGTACTGTACCGACAGTACCCTGCTGCTCGGATGTGAATTATGCACCGACTGCCCGACAGCTGGATGCATACAATGCTGCAAAAAATTAACAGATGAGGATGTGCTTTTATGAATATGAAACCGACACCTGCACAACTTGCATATAATGACCTTGAGCTTGGCATCTTTTTTCATTTCGGCATCCGTACCTTCAATGAGGAGCACCGTGACTGGGATATGAAAAACATGGAGTTGCCCACCTTTGATCCCACGCAGCTCGATTGCGAACGCTGGATGCAGGATGTTGTCCGCATGGGCGGCAAATACACGGTCATGACCACAAAGCACCATGACGGCTTTTGTCTGTGGCCGACTGCCTATAATGCGTATGCCGTGCAGAATACACCCTATAAGAACGGCAAGGGGGATGTTGTCCGTGAATACTGCGATGCCTGCCGAAAATACGGCATCAAGGTCGGACTTTATTATTCCTGTGCGCAGTTCGGCAGCAAGGAAACGGACAGCAAGGCTTACAATGATTATGTTTGCGGTCAGTTGACGGAGCTGCTTGTGAACTACGGAAAAATTGACATTCTGTGGTTTGACAGCTGCGGTAGTGAAAATTACGATTTTGATGTTGATCGTATTCAGAAAACCATCTACGGCTTACAGCCCGAGGTGCTTGTTTTCGGTTCCTGGGGTAAGGATATCCGCTGGATCGGCAATGAATGGGGATTGGCTCCCATGCCCAATGATAACACAACAGAGGGCTTTTATGCCCCCGGCGAATGCGATTGCTGTATCACCCGTATTGAAAACGAGAATTTCTGGTTTTATAACGAAACCAACCGCAATTTTGTAAGAACACCTGAAGAACTGGTTGCCTTGTATGTGTATTCCGTCGGAAGAGGTGCGAATCTGCTTATCAATGTTGCGCCTGACCGTCGCGGACTTCTGCCTGCAGAGAATGTCCGCCTGATGGAAAATATGCACAAGGAAATCAAAAGGAGATACGAAGATTCTGTTCTGCATGCAGAGGCTTTTGAGTTTGACGAAGAGAAAAAAGAGTATATTCTGCGCTTCGACAGACATTTTCTTGTTGATACCCTGATTATTTCCGAGGACAACACGGATGGTGAAAAAATCAGGTCCTTTTCAGTCTTTGCATCGCAGGATAAAAACAGCCGTGGTATCAAAATTTATTCCGCGGATACTGTCGGCAGAAAACACATCTGCGCTTTTGCGCCCATTCGAGCAAGCCGTATGACGGTAGTAATCAATGAAGCAGATGAAAATGCTGTGATAACAAATATGCAAGCATGTTACCACAGCGGCAAGCAACCCTATTAAAGAAATTACGGAGTAAAATTATGAAAAAATATATTTCGGCATCTGTTATGTGTGCCGATCAGATGAACCTTGCAGCACAGATCAAGGAGCTTGAAAAAGCAGGCATTGACTATCTTCATGTAGACATTATGGATGGTCATTTTGTGCCGAATATCACATTGGGTTTTGATTTTGTCAAAGACCTCAAAAAAATTACGGACATCCCTTTGGATGTGCACATGATGGTTGAAAATCCGTCTGCATTTCTTGATTATCTGCCGCTTGAAAAGGATGATATTCTTTGTGTGCATTATGAATCCGAAACACACATCCACAGAACCCTTGAACAAATCAAGAAAAAAGGCTGCAAGGCAGGACTTGCACTGAATCCTGCAACACCTTTGGAATGTGCAAAATATCTTACGGACTACATAGATATGCTGCTTGTTATGACCGTCAGTCCCGGCTTTGCAGGGCAAAAGCTGTTTGCTGCCGCCGAACGCAAAACGGCAGACGCAAGAAAAATGCTTGATTCCTGCAATTGCGGGCATATCACCATTGAGGTGGACGGCAATATCAGCATTCCCAATGCACAAAAGCTCAATAAGTGCGGTGCTGATATTTTTGTGCTCGGCACAAGCAGTCTGTTCCTGAAGGAAAAATCCTTGTTTGATGCGGCAATTGACTTCAGAAAGGCCATCGGGGAGGAATAAGCTTTGTTCACTGCAATCCGTTCTGCCGTTGTCGGCAGTATCAATATGGACATCATTTTAAGTGCTGTCCGTTTGCCCGAGGTCGGCGAAAACGTGCTCGGCAGCCAATACTCTTATGCATTCGGCGGCAAAGGAGCCAATCAGGCCACCGCATTGGCACGCCTTGGCGCACAGGTGAAAATGGTCGGCAAGGTTGCCGATGATGAAAACGGGAAAAGTCTGCTTTTGAATCTGCAAAGCAACAATATTGACATAGCAGGGGTTGCAACCAACGGCTCACAAACGGGTCTTGCTGCCATTTTGCTCGACGGGCAGGGAAGAAACCGTATCATTGTTTATGAGGGCGCTAATTCGGAAATTATCCCCGAAGAAGCCCAATCGCACATCGATGACTCTCTCAATCTGCTTCTTGTGCAGTTTGAAACCGCCGAAGAGGTAGTAACAAGATGTGTCAACCGTGCAGTACAGAAGAATATTATGACGGTTGTGGATTGCGGCCCTGCCAAGCCGTTTTGTCTTGAAAAAATGCAGGGCATCACCATCCTTTCACCAAACGAAAGCGAAACCAAGGCTCTGACGGGCATTTTTCCTGTGGATAATGAAAAGATTTTGTCAGCATCCCGAATTTTAAAAGACCGCAGCCTTGCAAAATTTGTCGTGCTCAAGCTCGGAGAAAAGGGATGCTCCGTTTATGACGGCGAAAAACTGACGATTCTGCCGTCCTATCCGACCAAGGTTGCCGACACAACTGCAGCAGGGGACTGCTTCACCGCTGCCATGGCACTCGAATTTGCAAAAAGCGGAGATATTCTTAAAGCTTGCGATTTCGGCAACAAGGCAGGTGCTTTTGCAGTCAGCAAGCTCGGTGCGCAGAACTCTATGCCCACACTGCAAGAACTTCTGAATATGTGAGGAATTGTTAATGGAAACACTCGTAAAAGGAATTGCTTATCACGGAAACCGCATGCTTACCCATGTGCGTGAGGATATGCAGGAGCTGGCTTTAAGCGGATTCAATTCCGTTTTGCACATGTTTTCGCACAACGACTGGGACAGGCATAATAACATCATGGGGGAAATTTTTTCGATTTCCGATTATTACGGTCTTGATGTCTGGGTCGATAACTGGGGATTGGGTGGCCCTCCCGGGGATAAATCCCACTTCTTATCTTATCACCCCGAAGCCCATCAGGTGAATTCCGACGGCACCATCAGTTCTGTGCGCGTCTGTTATAATCATACTTCCTTTGTTGATTTCACAAAGCGTTGGATCGATGCTGTGTATGCAGCAGGGGCAAGAAAAATTTTCTGGGATGAGCCGCACCTTGCTGATGACCACGCAGGGGATGTAAGAACATGGACCTGCCGTTGCGAAGTCTGCAAAAAGCTTTTTGAAGAACGCTACAATATGCCTATGCCGACTATTTTTACAAAAGAAGTTGAAGCCTTCCGCAAATGGACAATCACCAATTATTTCAACACCGTTGCGCAATATGCCAAGGAAAAGGGAATGTACAATTCCGTTTGTGTTATGTTCAGCAGCAATGTAAGTCGTGATGCCGTTGATCTCGGTGTGGATCTGCAGAGCATATGCTCGAGTGCTGCACTTGATAACATCGGCTCTGACCCTTATTGGATCGGTGCTGTCAATTCCGATTATGAATCTGTCTACCGCTTTGTTTATGAAAAATCAAAGCAGAATCTTGATCTCTGCAAGCAATATAACAAGGATCACAACCTGTGGCTGCAGGCATTCAATGTCGGTGTCAACAGGGAAGAAGAGCTCATTGCTGCTGCCGATGCCATTTATGATGCAGGTGCAAGAACGATTTTTGCATGGGGCTTCAGAGGCTCGGATGCCAATGACTACCGCGCAAAAGCACCTGAACGCACATGGTATGCAACCAAAGCGGCTTTTGAACGCATCACCGAGCGCTATCGCAGCGAGCTGCGTGATAACGCAAGAAAAAATCTCGGACTTTGAGAGGGCAGCAGTATGGCAAGAATTTTAACCAAAGAAGAATTCAATAAAAACATCCGCGATTATTATCTTTCTCATTACGGTGAAAAAGAAACAGATATATGGCACGACCAGCCTGCTGTCAATGTGCAGGTATTTGAACGTGACGGTAAAATCATTGCAATCAAATCGCACATGCTCAACGGTGAAATTGAAGTCAAGGAATACAATAAAGAGTGCTGAATGATGAATGAAAAATTCCGATGGGTGAGCCTTTCCCCTACAATAAAAAACGTTTCCCCTTTGTCTGCATATGACATAAACTGCGCAAACAAAATAAGAAATTACCACAAATCATTTCCCATGTATAATCAAACACCGCTGTGCTGCATGCAAAACACGGCGGCTGTTTTGGGTTTGGGAAATATCTATGTCAAAAATGAAGCAGAACGCTTCGGGCTGAGTGCGTTCAAGGTGCTCGGCGGCAGCTTTGCTGTCGGCAGCCTTCTTGCCGCAAAGGTCGGCAAAAGCATTTTTGAAACCGATTATAACGAGCTTATTTCCGAGGAAATAAAGAAGAAAAACAAAGACCTCACCTTTATCACGGCAACCGACGGAAACCACGGCAGAGGCGTTGCCTGGACTGCCAACGCACTGGGACAAAAGAGCGTCGTACATATGCCCAAAGGCAGCGCTGC
>JAZOWJ010000201.1:0-5273 GCA_045659125.1 Acutalibacteraceae bacterium | reverse complement strand
TGCAGTTGATGTAAAAGAAAAAACAAAAATGCAACAATTGTTGCAATTATTAAGCGGATGGTTATCCTATGGATGAATTGATCAGATTACAAAAATATATGGCAGATTGCGGCATTGCTTCCCGTAGAAAATGTGAAGAATTGATTGCTGCAGGTCTTGTCAAGGTCAACGGTGAAACGGCACAAATCGGAGATAAAATCTCACCCAAGAAGGATGTTGTTTCCGTTAACGGACGAAAAGTGACGCAAGAAAAGGATTATGTTTATGTCATGCTCAACAAGCCCAGAGGGTTTGTTACAACCATGAGTGATGAGATGGACAGAAAATGTGTTGCGCAGCTTGTGGCTGATGTCGGCAAGCGCATTTATCCCATTGGCAGACTCGATCGCGATTCTGAAGGTTTGCTTCTGTTTACGAATGATGGTGAATTTGCAAATGCGCTGACACATCCGTCAAAGCATATTGCAAAAAATTACCGCGTTACGGTAAAACCCAAAATTACACAGGAGCAGTTGAATATTCTGACATCCTCTATCATGATAGACGGCAGAGAAACACTTCCTGCGACAGTCAATGTAATTGCGGACGATCCTGACAGAACGGTGCTTGAAATTATTCTGTATGAAGGAAGAAATCGTCAGATCAGAAGACTTTGCGAAGAAGCGGGACTTCTTACAGCAAGATTGAAAAGACAGTCAATCGGCGGTGTAAAGCTCGGTATGCTGCAGCCGGGCGAATGGAGATATCTCACGAAGGAAGAAATTGTTTCGTTAAAAAGACAAAGCAGCAACAGAAAGTAAGAGGAAATATTATGACAAAAAGCATGACAGGCTTCGGTAGAGCCGGTGAACTTGTCGGTAATCTCAATATCACTGCAGAAATTAAAAGTGTCAATGCTCGTTATCTCGAATTTTATCCAAAAATTACAAAAGCATATTCTTTTATTGAAGAAAAGCTTCGTTCTTATGTGCAGGAAACAATTTCCCGCGGTAAGGTTGAAATGACGGTCATTATTGATTCTCTTGATGAAGCTGATGTTATTGTTGAAATCAACCAATCCCTCTCTGCAGGCTATTATAACGCAGTTACTGCACTTGCTGAAAAATTCGGTCTGAATGCAGGCGACAGTGTTTCTATGTTGACCTCACACAGTGATATTTTTACTGTCCGTAAAGCTCCTGCTGATGAGGAAGCAGTATGGTCAGCTGTAAAAACAGTTGTTGAAAAGGCGGTTGCAAACTTTATCGCAATGCGCGAAACTGAAGGCGCAAAACTGAGAGAAGACATTCTCAATCGCGGTAACAAGATCATTGAGCATGTCAGTTTTGTTGAAGAACGCTCACCGCAGACAGTTCGTGAGTACAATGAAAAAATGCTCTCGCGCATGCGTGAATTGCTGCAGGATGCTAAAGTCGATGAACAGCGTCTTTTGACAGAAGCTGCAATTTTTGCAGACAAGGTTGCTGTTGATGAAGAAACCGTAAGACTGCGCAGTCATATTGCACAGCTTGGTGAAATTTTCAAAAGTGAAGAGCCGGTCGGCAGAAAGCTCGATTTCCTTGTACAGGAAATTAACCGCGAAGCAAACACCATCGGCTCCAAGGCACAGGATGTTGAAATTGCAAAGCGTGTTATTGAAATCAAAGCAGAGGTTGAAAAGATTCGCGAACAGATTCAGAATATAGAATAAAAAAGGAATTCATATGAAACTTATCAATGTTGGTTTTGATAATGCTGTAAATGCGGATCGCATAGTTGCTGTTGTTGCACCGGACAGTGCGCCGATCAAGCGATTGATGCAAACTGCAAAAGAACAGGGTAGACTGTTGGATGCAACACAGGGACGAAAAACGGCTTCTGTCATAATCACAGATTGTGATTATGTGATATTATCCTATCTGCCGGCAGACAGAATTGTCACTGAAGAATAAACAGCAGGAGAAATAACGGATGGAAAATGAAAATACTGGCCGCTTGTTGATTATTTCCGGTCCTTCAGGATGCGGTAAAAATACAGTTTTTGATGGTCTTGCGCTTCGTGATAAGCAACTCGGACAAACTGTTTCTGCTACAACGAGAAAGCCGAGAGACGGAGAGCGTGACGGTGTTGATTATTATTTTATCACCGAAGAAGATTTTTTGAGCAAAGTCAATAACAATGAATTTGTGGAATATGTTCATTACGCAACCAGCTATTACGGCACTCTGCGATCTGAAATTGACCGTGTTCTCAAGCTTTATATAAAGGTAGCACTGGTAATTGAAGTAAACGGTGCGCTGAATATTAAAAAGATGTATCCTGAGGCAGTTTCGGTATTTTTGATGCCGCCCAGCAAGGAAGCGTTGATTGAAAGAATCAATTCTCGCGGAACGATGGATGCAGATGAGCTTGCGCGAAGAATGAATACTGCTGAAGAAGAAATGCAGAAAAGCAGTGAGTATGACTACATTGTTGTCAATGATGAGCTTGAAAAAGCAGTTGAAGAAGTATATAATATTTTAAATTTATAAAAGGATGTATGAATTATGATTAATGTTGACCTGAACACCTTGCTCAAGGATGGCATCAGCCGCTATTCTCTTGTTGTTGCAACTGCAAAGCGTGCAAGAGATATCACCGATCAGGCTATTGCTGAAAAGGAAAGCCTGATTGAAAAGCCCGTCACACTGGCTGTCGGTGATTTTCAGAGTGAAAAATTTGCAATTGTTGAATCCAAAGACGCAGAATTCTGATTTTTAATTTGAAAGATTTTCGTATTGCTAAGGTTGCTGTTGAAAACAGTGCCTATTGTTTTGACAAGCTGTTTTCTTATCTGATACCTGACGCTCTGTCAGAAGATGTTCTGCCGGGGTGTCGGGTTTTTGTACCTTTCGGCAGGGGAAACATCAACAGACAAGGCTTTGTTTTTGCAGTAACGGATGCAACCGCAGAAGAAAATTGCGAAAGGTTGAAAGAGATTTATTCAGTACTCGACACAACTCCTGTGCTGAATGACGAATTGATTCTTCTTGCAGAATTTCTTGCTGATCATACATTTTGTACTTATTTTGAAGCAGTTCGTGCTTTGTTGCCCAAAGGGCTTACTATGAAAACAGTCCGCAGCTATCGTGCTGCTGTTTCGACAGATGCGACTGTGGTTGATTCGCTTACGGATGATGAAAATCTTGTTATGCAAACTGCGTTGAAGCATGGTGATTTTGTTTCAGAGCAGACCTTGCTGAAGGCGCTTAAGCTGAAGGAAGATAACGGAGTGCTTCGCAATCTTCAAAAAAAAGGACTGTTGGAAGCCAATCGCAGTGTTCTGCAGTCGGGTGGTGAAAAGAATATTTCATTGGTCCGACTGACAAATTCAGATTCAGAGGCATCGGATTATGATCTGACGCAAAGGCAGACGGATGTGCATACCCTGTTGCGTGATGTTTCTGCTGCATCTGTTAAAGAACTTTGCTATTATTGCGGATGCACACCTGCTGTTGTTGCAGCTCTTATCAAAAAAGGTGCTGCAGAATTTTTTGAAGTGAAGATCGACCGGAGTCCGGGAAAGAATTTTTCAGCGGACAGCAGAAAAATTGAGCAGTTAAAGCTGAATGCCTCTCAAGGCAAGGCTTTTCAGTCTTTATTTGATGCATACAAAACAAAACAACACCGTACAGCACTTCTTTTTGGAGTAACGGGAAGCGGTAAAACAAGTGTATATCTCAAGCTGATTGAGGCTGTGATGAAGGAAGGCAAAAACTGCATTGTTCTTGTGCCTGAAATTTCTCTTACCCCGCAAACGGTTGCTGTTTTTTCTTCTTATTTCGGGTCTTCCGTAGCGGTACTGCATAGCAGTCTTTCCGTCGGAGAGAAATATGATGAATGGCAACGAATCAAAAACGGTGAAGTACGCATAGTTGTCGGCACAAGAAGCGCAGTATTTGCTCCCTTGGAAAATATCGGCTTGATCGTCATTGACGAAGAACAGGAGCATACATATAAATCAGAAATGACACCTCGTTATCATGCTCGAGATGTTGCTGAATATCGTTGCAAATATCATAACGCACTGCTTGTGCTTGCTTCTGCAACCCCTTCAGTTGAATCGTATGCTTATGCCTTGCGCGGTCGTTATTTACTTTGCGAGCTAACGGATCGTTACGGCAATGCAGTTTTGCCGACCGTGAAAACCGTTGATATGAGTGACAAAACTGTCAGAGATCCGTTTTTCTCGGTTTCCAAGCCGTTGGCAGCTGAAATTGAAAAGAATCTGGCTCAAAAACAACAGACGATTCTCTTGATGAACAGAAGAGGCTATAATACTTTTGTTGTCTGCAGTGCATGTAAAAAGGTAATGAGCTGTCCGTCCTGCAGTATTTCACTGACTTATCATGCAGCTAACAACCGTTTGATGTGCCATTATTGCGGATACTCAACACCGTTCGCAGAAGAGTGTCCGACATGCGGTGAGAATAATATTCGTTATTCCGGCGTCGGAACGCAACGATTGGAAGAGGAGCTGCAGCATCGCTTCCGTGATGCAAGAATCCTGCGGATGGATGCAGATACGGTCGGTGTGCGTCATGCACATTCCGAAGCGCTGTCTGCTTTTGGAAGAGGAGAGTATGACATTCTTCTCGGCACGCAGATGATTGCAAAGGGGCTTGATTTTTCGAATGTAACCCTTGTGGGTGTTATCAATATCGACCAACAGGTTTATAATGACGATTATCGCTCTGCAGAAAATTCCTTTGACCTCCTGACACAGGTTGTCGGCCGTGCAGGACGATCCAAATTGCCCGGACGGGCTATTATACAGACAATGGTTCCCGAAAATGGTGTGCTTTCATTGGCATCGCGTCAGGATTATAAAAGTTTTTTTGAGAATGAAATCAAAATCCGTAAATCCATGATCTATCCGCCCTATTGCGATCTTTGTGTTATAGGCTTTGCGGGGGAAGATCAATTCAAAGTAACAAGTGCTGCTCGTTTGTTTCTTGAAACACTTATCGAAGAAAATAACAAAAACGAACAACCGCATAAGGTGATTATACTTGGTCCGCAACCGCCTCGTATTGCAAGAATCAGCAATAAATTCCGACAGAGGTTGTTGATCAAATGCAAAAATACCGCTGCGTTCAGGGCGTTTTTGAGTCGATTGCTGAAGCAATTTGACGGCAATAAAGAATTTAAAGATATCGCTATTTTTGCGGATATGAACCCGCTGACATCACTATAAGAAAGGTATGTGCAATTTTTTTGCATAAGGAAAAAAGTATGGCTTTACGTACTATCA
>JAZOWJ010000200.1:0-4271 GCA_045659125.1 Acutalibacteraceae bacterium | reverse complement strand
GGTCTTGATTTCGGCAAAGTTATCGAAGTTAACAGTTGTTACACCTGAATAGGACTGCACGGTATCAATCTGCTGTTCGGTTCTTGCAACAAGAATCTTCTGAATTTCTGCCTTACCTGTGGAAGAAGATGCAGTTATAATATCCTGAAGAAGCTGATCTACACCTTCATACTTGAGGGTAAAAATGTTTTTTGCAATGGTTTCGTTGTAGTTTGTTTTGATGTCGTCGTACTTGTCGGACAGGTTTTCGAGCTGGGTATCCATCTCATCATACAGCGTCATCAGGAAAGAGTTGTCATACTTCTCTTTATTGTTGAGCTCGGCTGTATATATAATAGGAAAGAAATAATTATAATAAGTCTGATAATCAGCCTTCAGACCTCTGACCTCTGCAACTGCATCAATCTTTGCTGCGAATGCCACCCACATGGATTCGATTTCAGCGGTGTAGTAAGTACGATAATAATCCTTGGAGGTGTATGTACCAAGCAGGCTGTTCCAGGAGTTCTTCTGAGAAAGAAGGTTGGAAACTTCAGGATCAGTAGGTTCATTCACATTCTCTCGAACAAGAAGAGCATCGTACTGATTGTACTTTGCCATCATGGAGTTAACCATTTCTTCCAGGCGCTGCTCGGTCATGATTTCGAACAAGGTGTCAATGTATGCCTTGGCTTCGGTAAAGTTGATGCTGTCGTATTTTGCTTCAACATCATCATAATGGTCACGGATGAAAGTCAAGATACCGCTTTCCATTGATGTAACAACACCGTATGCATAATTGACCTTGTTGTAAAGGGAAGACATGTCGCTGTAGCTTTCCACATTGTATTCAGATCCGACCAATGCATCCATGGTGTCGATTGCACTCTTGGCAGCAACAACCTTGTGTGCCTTTGCAAGACGGGTGATGAAAGCAGTGATTTCGCTCTTGGGAACATCAAAGTGTGCAAGAGTTGCATCGCTGAAGTTGTCATTCATCATCTTCTCGAAGTCAAGTGCCTGCTTGTCGAGATATTCCAGAGAGGAAAGCGACATTGCAAGCAAATCTTCTTCGGAATATGCCAGCACTTCTTCATTGAAGAACTTGAGAACGGACTTCAGATATTTCTTTGCGGTCGTGTTCTTGGCAACAGTTCTTACCGGCTTTGCGGACATGTAGTTCCAAGCTGTAGAGGAGTAAGTGACATCGTAAGTATCATCACTACAACCGCCATCAACGGTCTTAACACCCGTAACTTCCGCATAGTGTCCTCTGGTATAGGCGTAAGTGTAGGATACTTCCGTCAGGAACGACGAAGGAATTTCTTCAATCGTTTCATAGGCTTGCAGGAACGCATCCACATCCACCTTGATGCTTACGGTCTTGTTAACGGATGCTGCAACAGAAGAGGGAAGATTAACACTCTTATCGCTGCAGTTGGTACCGTTTCCGCCCCAGTCGTCAGTCTGTCCGGTTGCGGTCTGTCCCGACAGGGTAGGCCTGGATGCAGATTCGTTACCGTACACGGTTGTACCGTTCGGATTCAGAACGGAAGTAGCAAGCTGCGTACCGCGGGTCTGATCAGAAAACTCGCTCTTGAACTCTGCAAGGAATGCAGCCAGAAGCGTGTCGCCCGAGTTGCAGGCTGCATCAGCGGCTCTGCCGGTTCTGTACGTTTTGACTGCATAGTCAAAAATGCGTTCTGCGGCAGCAAGTGTTTTACCGTTGTCACCGGTTACCGTAAAGGCATTACCGGAGCTTGAGTAGGACTTGCCGTCTGCCAGCGCTGCATTGATGCTTTCGATGACTTCTGCATGGGTGTACTTGGAGTCGCCCTGTGCGGCATAAACGGTATAAACACCGTTGACCCCTGCGTAACAAGCAGAGAAGATCATCAGCAGAGCCAGAAACGTACTGAGAAGTTTCTTTGTGAACTTTGCTTTCTGTTCCATAAAAAACCCTTCCTTTTTTATGTTTTTTATTTTAACTATACGCCCCGCTTACAAACAGAAAAATGTGGGCTTTTTCTGCCTGATCGGAACAAATAATTAACCAAAAAGTATTGAATGAGTATAATATTTTTTTCAAACAAGTGCTTTTTATTTCATTTTAATATATATAAACCCATTCTTGCATATCTTAACATAAACTTAAAAAAAATGCAAGTCAAAAAGGCCTATATGTGTTTAAATTTACAATCTTAATATATAAAAAATTAACTTTTTTTCTTGTGCATTTTAAACAAAAAAAACAGAGCGAAAATTTTCATTTCGTTCTGCTGATTTAATAAACTTTATTCACTTTTGGGCATCCATTTTTTGCTTTTTAAGCGCAACAGGAAGAGTACACCGCGCACAAATAACTCGATGCACATAGCAAGCCAATAACCCTTCAAACCGTACTGAACGGACAAAATTGCAGCCAACGGCAAGCGCACCGCCCACATACTGACAAAGTTCAGGCAGCTCGGGACAAGGGTGTTCCCTGCACCTCTGAAAACACCGTTTGCAACAATGGAGGCTGCATAAAACGGCTCTACAAAAGCTGCTATGCGAAGCACCTGCGCACCAAGCTCCACAACGGATTGATCGGGTGTCATTATGCCGATCATAAAGGGTGCAAAGATGAACATAAGAACTGCCGCAAAGCCCATGACAAGCATACCGAGTCCTGTTGTAAGCCATCCGAGACGTCGTGTCAGGTCATGCCGTTTTGCACCGATGCTCTGTCCGATAAGTGTAGTTGCAGCATTACCGATACCGTAGCCGGGCATATAACAAAGGCTTTCGGCGGTGATGGCAAAGGAATTTGCAGCTATGGCAACCGTTCCCAAGGGGGCTACAATGCGCGTTCCGCAGATATAGGCACCGCACATAATGGTTTGCTCAATGCCGACAGGAATGCCGATCTTAGCCGCCTTTTTCAACGTCCGCATACTCATGTGCAGCTTTTCTTTTTTACGGATGTGCAGTATATCTGACCGGCAAAGCAGAATCAGTGTCATGATGACAGCACTCACGATATGCGACAATGCAGTACCGAGCGAAGCACCTGCAACACCGAGATCTGCACCGAAAACAGTGACACCGAAAAGCTGCCTTGTCGGAAAAATCAGGAAGAAATTGAAAACAACATCAAGCACACACATCACAACAAACAGCACGCTCGGCGTTTTCATATTTCCGCTTGCCTGCAGCATAGCTGCTGAAATGTTATTGAGCTGCGCAAAGGGCAAAGCGAGGGCATAGATGAGAAAATACCGCGTTGCATCTGCACATATATCATCATTGCCGCCGAGCCATGCGGGCAATTTGCCGCTGATGAGGGCACCGCTTATGCACAGCAGAACGGAAACTCCCAGAGCAATCAAAAATCCCTGCTTCATCACTGAGCGGGCATCCTTATTCTTCCCTGCTCCGATGCACTGTGCAACCTGTACGGAAAAGCCCGTGATTGCCGCGTTGCAGACACCGTTAAAAAGCCATGTGGTGGATGACATCAATCCGATGGAAGCAGATTGTTCAGCGCCGAGCTGTCCGACCATGGATGCATCAATGTATTGCATGACGATACTGGACAGCTGTGCAAAAATGGCAGGTAAGCTCAACTGCAGAATCATGATAACCTGCTGTCGTGTATTCAGTTTTTCACCATTGCGAAGTCTCAGAAGTAAATTATCTTTCATACATAATACCGTTTCTTTTGATAGCCTACTTATAATAGCAGAGAAACGGTATGGTTGCAAGATTATTTTTTTGTAAGCAAAACCGCATGGGCAATACCGGGGATGCTCTCCCCTTGCTTGATGCTCAACGGAGACATCAATGCTCCCGTGCCGACAAACAAGACCCTTTGCAGTTCGCCTTTCTCGATTTTTTTGCGAAACAGCGTGCTTACCAAGGAAGCTGAGCAGCCGCAGCCCGATGCACCTGCATGCACATCCTGCCTGCTCACATCAAACAGAAGATTTCCGCAATCCTCATGCACACCGCTGATATCTGTCCCCTTATGCAGCAAAATCTGACACAAAAGCTGTGAGCCGACAGAACCAAGGTCACCGGTCAAAATGCAATCATAATCGTGCGGACAAGTCTTTGTTTGTTCCAAAAATCGTTCTATTGTATCGGCTGCAGCCGGTGCCATGGCAGCGCCCATATTGGCAGAATCGGTGATGCCCAGATCCTGAATGGTGCCGATCATAGCGGCTTCAATACTGCAACCCGATTTGCCGTGCCCGACGAGAACCGCCCCTGCAGCGGTGGCGGTTCTCTGTGTTGTAGGCGGGCGCTGG
>JAZOWJ010000199.1:0-34694 GCA_045659125.1 Acutalibacteraceae bacterium | reverse complement strand
TTCCGATAATTTTGCATTTTGCATTCCTGCATTTTGCATTTTTCACAAAACTGTTCGTTTTGTGAAAAAAGGGCTGCCGCGGTGACAGCCCTTTTTATTTTTTCAAACGATCAATCGCCTGCTTCTTCGGCTTCCTTGATCAGTTCATCCGGCACAGCCTCGCCGTGCTTGACAAAAACAAGCAGGATGCATGCCAAGGCAAACATGATCGGGCTGTAATAGAACAGCGACATATAAGTGCCTGCAAACATACGGATGAAGCCGTAAAGAATGGGGGATGCAATCTGTGCAGAGAAGGTTGCAGTGTAGTAATAGCCTGTGAAGGTACCAACCTTATCCACACCGCCGATTTCAAGAACAAGCGGAAGGGTGTTGACGGTGATGAACATATTGGCAGCACCGCCGAGAATCAGAACGGGATAAATGAGGATGCTGAGAATGCTTGTGACATCGGAAACAGCATTCTGCACAGCGCTCAGGGCTTCGCCGAAGGTGATGCCTTCTTCAAGCTCGAGAATATTCACAGCTGCAGTGACAACTGCATTGGAAATGACAGTGCTTTCTTCGCCGAGGAAGAGCTCGAATTCCATATATTTATCGGCATCCGTACCCACGGTGAGGAATGCAATATAACCGACGATATTCAGAATGCTGCCTTCGGGCAGTTCAATACCCTCTGCCTTTGCAGCCTCGGAAAGATCTGCATTGTATTCGTTGATTTTTTCTTCTACTGCAATGTAAGAATTATTGACATTGACATACTTGTTGATGGAAAGACCCTGTCCGCCGAGCAGTGCTACGAACACACCGAAGAACACGACGAATGCAACAAGGAACACGGCAAGACCGACCACGATGGTCTTTTTTCTGCCGAGCTTCTTACCCATTTTACCTGCAGGCAGTGCGGCAACACCGGCCACAACGGCAAAGATAAGCATGAGCATGGTGGCCTCTGCGGTGGGCATATGCAGGATTTCCTGTGCAAACAGAGAGAAGAAGGTGGTGATGGCGTTGGAGCCGCAGAACAGGAAGAACAGTGTGCCGAGCATGAACAGAAGGCTCTTTCTTTCACCCTTGGAAAGCTTGACAGCCTTTCTGGCAGCCTTTTCGGCCTTCTTTGCCTGCTTTTCGGCAGCCTTTCTGGCTGCTGCATCCGCATAGGCATTGGCTTCACCCTGCAGCTTAATGCGGGAATCGGGCTCCTTGACGCAGAACAGAAGCACAAGCATGCCTGCAATCATAACAAGAGAGCCGATGGCAAAAACATAGGGGAAGGACAGTGTTTCATCTGCGGCAAGTGCTTCCTTGGAAATGCCGCCGATGATGCCGCACAGTGCAATACCGATGGTGCCTGCCACCATACCGACTGCAGAGCCGATACCGCCCATGAGGTTGATAACGGCATTGCCTTCACTGCGAAGTGCAGGAGGTGTCAGGTCGGGCATGAGGGCAACAACGGGGGCGCGCCACAGAGACATAGAGAAAACGAAGAGAATGATGCAAGCCATGGTTGCGGGCAGGCTCTTGGTTGCAAGGAACACAACAGGCACCAGCAGGAAGAACAAGGCCGAGATCGGAGCACCTGCAACAATGAACGGACGGCGCTTGCCGAGCCTGGAATGGCATTCATCCGACAGTCTGCCGAAGGTGGGCTGGAAGATAACACCGAAGATGTTATCGAAGGTCATAATGATACCGATAAACAGCGGAACGAGTGTGAAGCCGCCACCTGCAAGCACAACATCCTCACCCTGTGCTGCTGCAAGATCAGCAAGAATGGGAAGCTTTGCAACAAGATAATCACTCATCTTGGTTACGGCTGCACTTTCGGTCAGCAGGCGGTTGAGGATCTTTGTGATGTAGGGATCGTAGATTGCCCATGCAATAGAGGTTGCCAAAAATCCGAAGCCGGTCAGGATCGTCTTTTTGTAATTGAGCTTTGTTTCAGCCATGATGTTTCTCCTCGTATTTTTTTGTTTTTTGTACGGCAAAGCCGCTTTATCCATGATATCCCATTTGCAGAAAAAAGTCAAACACTTCCGTGCAAATACGACACAATAAGGATTTGTGTTTATTGTTCGTTGTTCACGGCTTCTTCATTCGCAAAGCCGTTTGAAAGAACGAAATGCAGCTGCTCGGAGGCTTTTGCAGGCACCTGTTCGGTGGGCTGCGGTGCAGGAATATCCGCTTCGGGCTCTGTTTCGGCTTCTGCTGCAGAAGGCTGCGGCTGTGCATTTTTACTGCGCACCTTGCGCATACCCTCGTTTTTCAGAGCAGACAGCTTATAAAGCACCTGCGGCAGCAGGAATGCAGCGGCATTCCAGATCACCTGCAGAATAACCGCACTCCATCCCGAGGCCTTTCCGATGCTTCCCGTGATGCACAACAGCAATGCAGAGCAAACACCGACAACGGCGCTGGCCGTGCAGACATAGGCAACGGTTTTGCCCGAGCGATCCAGACGGACTGCCTCGCCGATGCTGTCACAAAGGCTTCCGAAGCCTGCAGCACCGATGATACCGGCACTTTCGCGGTCAGATACATTTTCATACAGACGTTCAAACAGCTCACCGCCGGCATTGGGAACAATGCGTACACTGTTTTCGGGCAAATCGGCAGCATGCTGAATCATCTCTGCGGTCAGATTGGGGTCGGTGGTGCGAACAAGCAGATTCACACCTGTTTTCGACACGGCATTCAGCGAAGCCGACAGATTGGCTCGGCACACATACTGAATGGTGAACACGGCAACAGCATTGCCCTCGATGGCAAGGAACAGATACTGCTCATCATCCTTCAGCGCAGGCAGCTTGCCGGGCTGAATGTTGTGGTTAACAAGCATCTGTGCAGTGCCCAGCAGCACACGGCAGTTATCCACCCATGCGCTGACACCGAGCTTTTCCTCCACGGCAAAATCCTCAACAACAGGCTGACGGCCGTTGTAATCGGCAAGCAAGGGAAGAAAAGCGGCTGCCATGGTATCCCCTGCCTTTTTGGCAAGCATGGCGGCTGTTACGGCTGCACTTCTTTCGGGCACACCGTCCACGGTTGCGGTGTTGACAAGCTTCACACGGAACAAATCCTTACCGCCGAAGGCAAGGTGATCTGCCGTGACAACATTTCTTGCATCACGCAGACTGCCGATGCAGGCTTTTTTATCAGCAAGCTTGCGGTTTGCTTCACACATAAGCAGACTGCCGACCACAACGCCGCACACGGGGAAGGAAAGACAGGCGGCACCTGCAACGGCACTGATTCCGCAAACAGGACTTCCCTGCACGGCTGCAGCAATGATTCCGCACAGCACACACAGAGCACCGAGCACGGGTGTCAGAACGGAGCGAGGCATGGCGGAACGGGCAGCATCCGAATAGCGCTTGAGGAAATCGGATACAAAGCGGGTTTTCAGGCTGAAATCCACGCAAACACCGTCCACATTGTTTTCACAAAGCAGAGTACGCAGCGCCTGGCTGTCACGCACACTGCGCAGATAAAGCTTGGTTTCGGTCATGCCCGCCTGCTTGAAGCAGTAACGGGTGTTTTTGATCCAGAAAATTTTGGATGCGGTATACACAGCACCCAACAGCACACATGCACCTGTGAAAAGGTGATAATCATGCTCGGGGCGAAGCTCGGTAAAGAACAACGCAATGGTCTGGGCAAAAACGGCAAGATACATTCCCAGCAGGGCAGCCTCCGTGCGTGCACGCAGCTTGAGCACGGTGATAACTGCATTTTTAAAATCGGGAAGCAACAGAATTGCCGAGGGAATAAAGAAAATCAGATTGAAAATTGCGTATGCATTTATGCTTGCGCCGAAAACGGTGAAAAAGCCGTTGTTGTTATTGGCGGATGCCGTGGTAATCAGATTCACCAACAGCAGCAGCAGACCGAGGCCGGCATGAATGCCTGCCTTGATGCCTGTTTTGCGCATGGCATCACGCAAGGCATTGCTGACCCTGCGACGATCCTCGGGCATATTGTATTCATCCGTATCCGCAGCCGCAAACGGTGTTTCACGGTCGGCAAATTTTTCTGCAATATTTGTCAGCATCGCCGGCAGAGGAATGGTTTTGGTTTTTGGAGGCTCGCTGTGCTCGGGCAAAACGGCAGCCTCAGGATTTTTCGGAAGTCCGAATTCCTCAATGCGCTTTTCGCGCACGGTGCGAAGCTCCTCCTCCATCGCCTGCTCATCGGTCTGCACAGGGTCATTGGCATCAAAACCATCCATCACGATCTGGCCTTCAGCCTGCTCACTGTCGCGTGCAGTTTTAGCAATGGCTCGCAGCAGACTGCCCTTGTTTCCGATGTGCTTTGTTTTTTCAACAACCGCACCGCCTTCTGCAACCTTGGTCTTTTCAGGTGCGGAAAAATGGGATGCACCGCTATCGGTATGGGGCTGCAGGTCAAACAAGTCCTTGTCCTGCACGGTGACCTTTCTTGTTTTATCGGTTGCAGGCTTCTGCATTTCCTGCGGTGCAGCATCCATCTGCTCTGCAAGAATTGCAGCATCAGCAATTTTCATGTCCGAATCAGCAGACGCCTCGGGCTGCTGCACAGCAGGCTCTTCGGCGACAGGCTCTTCGGCTGCAGGTGCTTCGGCAACAGGTGCTTCCTCCTTTTCGGGGATCTGCTCCAGAAATTCCGAAACATCCGCTCCGATGGAACGTGCAAGCTCCCCTCGCATCACAACATTGCGTCGATTCTCGGCAGTGCTTGCAGCCTCCGGATTATTCGGTTGCACTTTCTTTTCTTTTTCTGTCTGCCCGTCACGCAGCAGATTCAGAAATTGATTAAAATCATTCATTTTATTCATCCTTCACGGGCAACAGTTACGGCTGCCATTAAGATTGCGGCTGCAACGGAAGCATTCAGAGAGTTGATTTGTCCCTTCATGGGAATCGAGAGCACACCGTCACATTTTTCTTTCACAAGTCTGCCCACGCCGTTTCCTTCCGAGCCGATGACAAGTGCAATTGCACCCGTCAGGTCCGCTTTGTTCCAGGCTGTGCCGTCAGCGTCTGCGGCATAGACCCATATATTCTTTTCTTTAAGCATTTCGATGGTTGCAACAAGATTTGTCACCCTTGCAACAGGCACATATTCGAGCGCACCTGCGCTTGCCTTGCCGACAGCACCTGTGAGCCCTACACTTCTGCGCTGGGGAACAATGACACCGTGTGCACCGCAGCATTCAGCAGTACGGATGATTGCACCGAGGTTGTGCGGATCCTCAAGACCGTCACACAGAATGATAAACGGCGGTTCACCCTTTTCTTCTGCCTTTGCAAGAATATCCTCGAGCGTTGCATAGGCATGGGCTGCTGCACTCAGCAGAATGCCCTGATGATTGGCATGACCGCACATGAAGTCAAGCTTGCGGCTGTCAACCTCCTTGATGGGAATGTTGCGGTCCTTGCATTTTGCAAGAATGGGAACAACCGCACCGCTTCTTTCGCCCTTTGCGATGTAAACGCAGTCGATTTCGCGACCCGACTTGAGTGCTTCTGCAGCAGCATTTCTGCCGATGATGAGATCGTCACGGCGGTCATCCCTGCGTTCACCGCGCTCCTCGCGGTCATTCTCGCGTGAAAAACGGCGATCATCACGATCGTTGTCACGGAAATTGCGGTTGGAATCCTTACGGTCAAATCGGTTGTCCTTTTTATTTCTGCCGTCATTACGGCGGTCAAAATTGTCTTTCATATATACAAATTCCTTTATGGGTATATTACATTTATTTTATTATACTAATAAAGGCAATCAATTTCAATAGTTTCCTCTGTTTTTTAGCAGGCTGTTTTTTTATTTTTTTGTGAACAAACTTTGAACATTGTGAACAATTTTCATTTTTCATTGACACTTTTGGTGAATTTATTATATTATCAATCTAAAGCAAAAAAGTGAGGAGAAGCAAAAAATGAATCTGCAAAGTATTATTGACAAAAAATATGATGCCGCGAAGTATATGGTGAAGGAAATCACCCACATCTGCAAAAACCTTCCCAAGCGCGACCCCGGCTCCGAGGGTGAAAAGCTTGCCTGTGAATACATGGCGGATATTCTGAAAAAGGATTGCGGCTGTGACCGTGTTACGGTTGAAGCCTTCAAAGAAAATCCCGGCTCGTTCTACGGCTGGCTCTATCTGACCATTGGTCTCGGCTTTGTTGCCATTCCCTGCCTGTTCTTTGCTCCCATTGTTTCTTTTATTCTCCTTGTCCTCGGCCTTGCCATTGCCCTGCTGCAGTTCGGCACCTACAAAAAGGCTGTTGACAAGTTCTTCCCCGAAAAAACCGGCCACAATGTGACCGCACTCAAGAAGCCCACCGGCGAGGTCAAGCGCCGCATCATCTTCAACGGACATCCCGACGCAACATGGGAATGGCCGATGAACTATCACTTCGGTTATCTCGGCTTTGACCTGCACATCATCAGCTCCTTCGTAGGTCTGATTTATTTCATCGTGATTTCCATTATTGCCGTCGTGCAGAACGGTGTTATCGGCGCAATGGATGTAAGCGGACTGCTTGCAAAGTTCGTTTTCGGCGGTCTTATCTTCGTTCCGCTGTGGATCGGTATGTTCAAGATGTGGGACAAAAAGACCATCGTTGACGGCGCAAACGACAACCTTTCCGGCTGCTACATGGGCATTGCATTGCTTAAGTTCCTCAAGGAAGAGGGCATTGAATTTGAAAACACCGAAATCGGCGTTGTGCTGACCGGCTCCGAGGAAGCAGGTCTGCGCGGTGCAAAGGCATGGGCAGAGGCTCACAAGGGCGAATTCGACGATGTTCCCACCTTCATTTATGCTTATGACACCATCCACGACCCCAAATATCTTGCAGCAAACTACCGCGACCTGAACGCAACCGTCAAGGCTGACAAGGATGCCTGCGACCTGTTCATGGAAGCAGCCGCAGAGCTCGGCATCCACTGTGATAAGGGTCTTGTTCCTCCCTTCGGCGGTGCAACTGACTCTGCAGCATTCGCACAGGGCGGCTTCCGCGCAGCAGGTATCACAGGTCTGAATCACAAGATTGAGCCCTACTACCACACCCGCCGTGACACTTATGACAATATGAACGAGGAAGGTCTTGCAGGCTGCTTCGCAGTCACCGTAAAGACCCTCGAAATGTTCGACAACGGCGCAAAGCAGTAACACAAAGAAAACCGCCCACACGGGCGGGTTTTTTAATGCAAAATGAAAAATGCAAAATGCAAAATTAAAGGAATGGCGTTGCCATTATAGAAGATATAATTTATAATTTTTCAGTTTCAAATTTTAGTTTACACTGATTCTTTACAATCAAAATAATTAACACGTGTTTAATTTTATTTTCTTTGTAAATTTCTTCATACTCTATAATCGGAGCGTCAGCAACCCGATAATTTTGCATTCTTACATTTTGCATAACCAAAAAAGGGTTGCGTGTGCAACCCTTTTTGCTTATGCTCTTTTCCATGTGGACGGGAAAAATACGATGAGAATCGGGAAAATTTCAAGTCTGCCTGCCAGCATGCAGAAGGACAGCACCGCCTTGGAACCGACGGAAAGGCTTGAATAATTGCCGACAGCGCCGACAATTTCGCCCATACCGGGGCCGACATTGTTCAGGCAGGTTATGACCGAGGTGACGGTGGAAACCATATCCATGCTGTCAAAGGCCGCAACAAGAATAACGGCAATCACCAGCAGAATCACATAAAACTGCAGATAGGTCGAGGCATTGTTGACGGTCTGCTCGTCTACGGGCTTCCCCTCCAGGCGAATGGATTTCACACGGCGCGGATGGGCAAGCTGCCCTAAATCACGCACGGCATCCTTGACAAGAATCATGATTCGGCTGACCTTCATACCGCCGCCTGTTGAGCCTGCACACGCACCGACAAACATCAGCACGATCATCAGAATACGCGACATGGCAGGCCACATATCAAAGTTTTCCGACACAAAGCCTGTGGTGGAAATAATGGATGCAGTCTGGAAGGAGGCTGCACGGAAGGCATGCTCAAGGGTATCATACTGCGAACGGATGTTCAGCGTGATAACAGCAATAACAACTGCAACAAGAATCAGGAAAACCCTTAATTCCTCACTCTTCACCGCCTCGCGCCATTTTTTGAGAAACGCAAGATAATACAGATTGAAGTTGACACTGAACAGCAGCATGAAGATGGTAATCACATACTGCAAATACGGTGATTGAGCCGCAATGCTGGAGTTGAAGCAGCTGAAGCCACCTGTTCCTGCGGTGCTGAAGGCGTGAATGAGTGCTTCATACAGATTCATTCCGCCGGCCATCAGCAGGCCAACCTCTGCCACGGTCAGCACAATATACATCGAATACAGAATTCGTGCCGTGTTGCCCGCCTTAGGAACAATTTTACCGACGGTCGGACCGGGCATTTCCGCACGCATGACATGCATCATGCTCGTTTTCTTTGCCTGCGTTTTCGGCAGGAACATCAGCGCAAACACAAGAATACCCATACCACCGATCCAGTGCGTGAAGCTGCGCCAGAACAAAAGTCCCTTCGGCATGGCTTCAATGTCTGCCAGTACGGTGGCCCCCGTTGTGGTGAAGCCCGAAACGGTTTCAAAGAAAGCATCCATGTAATTCGGAATACTGCCGCTTAAGAAATACGGCAAAGCACCGACCGCAGACAGAATGACCCATGTCAGCGCAACGCAGACAAAGCCCTCCTGGGCATATAAATTATTATTTTTTGGGGTCAGACGCACAAGCAGACCACCTGCCGCCAGTTGAACGACAATGGGAATAAAAAATGCAAGATACGTCTGATTTTCTTCGTAAATGAGAGCAACGATGAGCGGAATACACATCAGCAGACCGTTGATCCGCAAAATTTGCCCGAAGAAATTGGCAAGCATACGATAATTCATCTGATCTTACTCCAAAATATCGCGCAGATCCGAAACGGATTCATTTGCAGTGATGACCACAACACGGTCATCGGGTAAAATTTCAGCATCACCGTTGGCATAAATGAGCGTGTCATTACGCAGCATACAGGCAACGAGTGTGTTCTGTCGGATGTTCAGGTTTTTCAATTTGATACCGCAGCCCGGGAAATCCGAGGAAGCAATAAATTCCATGGCCTCCAGCTGATCGCCGACCAGCTTGTGCAGGGCATGAATTTTGCTCATTCCGCTGGAATGCGATACCGCACGCACATAACGCACCACGTTTGCGGCCGTAATGTAGCGCGGTGCTATGAAGCTTTCGCTCTGCAGCTTATGCAGCAGACGGTTGAGCGAGGAACGGTTGACCTTGATAACAATTTTTTCCACTCTGTTGAGCTCTGCAATCAGGGAAATGATGATGTTTTCCTCATCAATACCCGTCAGCGCAACAACTGCATCGCATTCATGGATGCCCTCCTCCTCCAGAATATCCGCATCCGTGCCGTCAGCACAGACGACCTCACACCTGGACAGAAGCTTATCCAGCTCATAGCAGGTGTCCTTGTTGTTATCAATGATTTTAACCTTGATGCCGCCTGCCTTTTCCAGTCGGGCAGCAAGATAATAACCGATTTTACCGCCGCCGATAATCATAACCGAGCGGATCTTTTTCTTGGTGATGCCGAGAGTGCGGAACAAGGATGCAATGTTGCTGTGGCTGGCAACAATGGAAATGCGGTCATCTGCACGCAGCACAAAATCGCCCTTGGGAATCAGCACCTCATCCTTACGGCTGACCGCACAAATCAGGATCTGCTCGGCAAAACGCGAGCCGATCTGCTTCAGGGAAAGTCCGCACAGGGGATTGCCTTGCGTCAGGGCAATTTCGACCATGTCCACACGGCCTCTTGCAAATTTTTCGATTTTTGCAGCAGCAGGGAATTGCAGCAGACGAGAGATTTCGTGTGCCGCATCATATTCGGGGTTGACCAGCATGCTAAGCCCCAGCTCTGCACGCATGAATGCACCCTGCTTTGCATATTCGGGGTTGCGCACACGGGCGATGGTGTGCTCTGCACCTGCTTTTTTTGCAACCATGCAGCACACAAGATTCAGCTCATCCGAATCCGTGACCGCAATGAACAGCTCTGCATTCTGCACCTCTGCCTCCTGCAAAACAGGCAGACAGGCACCGTTTCCCACAATGCCGAACACGTCATATCTGTTCACGGTTGCATCAACCGTTGCAGGGTTGGTGTCGATGATGGTGATGTCGTGATTTTCCTGTACGAGGTATTCGACAAGCGCATCACCCAGCTTGCCGATTCCTGCAATAATTATGTTCATACTTCTACGCTTTCGTTGTAAATTTTCAACAGCATTTCATTTTTTTATTTGCAGCCGCTGTTTTTTATCATAAACAAAAAAATACGACAAAGGAAAGCAGAATGCCGCAAATGCTGATGCACAGGCATTCCCAAAATGCAGGGGGTGTGTATTGCAGTGCAACGGTATGCTCCCCTGCCGTCAGCGGAATCACAAGAAAGCCCTCGCCGAGAGAGGCTGTATCCGTCGGTTGACCATCCACCGTTACCGTCCAGTTTTCGGAATACGGAATGGTGGTGAACAAGGAATGGTCCTGCTTTGCAGTGACGGTGCCTGCGATGTAATTGGCACGATGCCCGGTCGTCTGCAGCGCCGATGCCTGCAGCTTCTCATGCATGCTGACGAAGTTCTCTTTATTGAATTGCACAAGCTCAATCGTAAAGGCTGCCTGCGGCATTGCTTCCACGTGAATTTCAAGCAGATCACCCTTGCTGAAGGTGCCCAGCTCCGGAAAATCCGAATAGAACAGGCTGCCTGAATAGAGCACGGCATCATTGCAATAAACAGTAACATTCATTTGCACTCTGCTGCCGTAATACAGCGTCAGCGCCGTATTGTCTTCCCTGACCGTGTAGCTGAACACCGCCTTGGCAGCATCATTGCCGCTTTTCAAAAGTGCATATTCACCGTAAGGTGATTTTTCAAAATCTGTATCATCCTGCAAGGAAATTGACAATGTGCAGGACTTGTAGAGTGCCGAACCGTGCTCACTTGCGATGCTGTTGTAAACCGATGTCGGCAAAAGACTTGGATTGCTTAATTTTTCAATGGTTTCATTCTGCAGCTGAAAACCGACGGGCAGTGCATAGGCATTGCCGTAAACAACGATACCGTCCTTTTCGTAAACGGACTGCAAAAGGTCGCTTCGCACGGCTGTGTTTGCATCGGCATACACATGTCTGACACCCGACAGGGAATCAGCAACAATATTAAAGGAATTCGGCATATTGTAATTGCCGAGATTTTCCCCGTTGTAGGAGCGCATCATTTCCGTTCCGGCATAAAAATTGACAAGACCGAAGCGGACATACTGAACGGTTTGCTTTGCGTTTATATAAGAGCTGAAAATCGGAAAGCCGCGCATACCGTAGAGAATCTGCGTGTTTGCAGCAGCCTTTCCGTCTGTATAGGAAAGATTTTTTTCGCGGTAAAAGTCCTCTGTCTGCACCTGCTCAACGGCCTGTGCAAGGGCAGGATCATAAGCCTTTTCAAGCACCTTGCCGGTTGCATTCCGGAAACAGAGCACAAAGCAGACGAAAACGCCGACAAAGGCACACAGGCTGTACAAAGCCGTTTGCAGCCGTCTGACCCTGCGCACAAAAAAGAGAAGCACATAAAATGCCGCAGCCAACAGGGAAAATGCAATGCGGACCGCATTCTGCAAATCTGCAAAGCAAAGCACAACCATAAAAGCAAGGAAGGCAACACAGGCCCACACGGCCCTTTTGCGGTCAAGACTGTCTTTTTCCGCAAAGGCTCTTGCCGCAAGGACAAGCAGAATAAAGCAAAGCATGAACGAAAAGCGGTTTTGCACAAGAATGGGCATTCGCAGACCGTGCCAGAGCATATTCAATGCACCGAGATTAAAGCTGAGAAGCAGAAAAGCAATGATGATGCCGTTTTTGATTTTTTCGCGTTTGGGTGCGTTGGAAGCAAAAAACCAAAGAAACACAAAAAACAGAGCAAAAACAGTAACATAAACATTGGCAGTGCTTGCCGATTCCGACTTTACTGCAGGCTGGTCGAAGAACAGAAAATTCTTCACACTGTCCCAAAAGCTGTTCAGAAAACCCCAACGGGCTGCTTCATCTGCACGGCCGGCCTCCACAGCAACAAAATACGACGGAAACAGAAAAACCGCACAGCATGCTGCCGAAAGCAAGGAAAAGCCGAGCATGCGCAAGCTTTTCATAAGGAAATCGCGCAAATCAGAGAATCTGAAGGTGAAGTAATAAAAGAACACACCGACCGCAACCGTAAAGCCGAGATAATAGTTGCACATAAAAATCAAAGCAAGGGTCAGTGTATACAGAACAGGCTTTTTGTCATAAACAAGGCGATGCATACCCCAAAGCAGCAACGGAAAAAGAGCAACTGCATCCATCCACATAATATCTATGCAGTATGCTGCGCAATAGCCGCACATGGCATAAAGCGTTGAAAAAAGAACGATCTGAAAATCATTTTTGCAGATATTCTTCTTGACTGCATAAAAGGAAAAGCCTGCACCGCACAAGGAAAGCTTGAGCAAAACAAGGAAATTGACAAACAACGGCAGGTTTTCTTCTTTGACAAGCAGACTCAGCCAGGTGAACGGGCTTGAGAGATAGTAGCAATATACCGCCCAGAAATCATAACCGCCGCCGCCCGACCATGAATAAAACAGGCTTTCGCCCGACAGGATTTTGCGTCGGAATTCTGACATAAACGGCAGTATCTGCGATGCGCAGTCACCGCCGATGACAGCTGCATCAAAATGCATAAGACCGATGAGCATAATGATGCCGATGATAAAAAAGGGCACTGCAAAGGACAGCAGCATGGGTCTTATGCGGACAAAAAATGCATGCACTTTTTGTTTTTCCATTCCGCAGACCTCCCCTATTTTAATATACTGTTTTTATTATACCGATACAAAAATAAAAAGCAAGTTTTTTATTTTTTTGTTTAGCATTGCATTTTTGTTTGCTTCGTGCTACAATAAATTGAATTTATATCGGCAATTTGTTTTGAAATGAGGTTTTTATATGAAATTAGGTATTGTGGGTCTTCCCAATGTCGGCAAGAGCACCCTGTTCAACGCCCTGACCAATGCAGGTGCACAGGCTGCCAACTATGCATTCTGCACCATCGAGCCCAATGTGGGTATCGTTCCCGTGCCCGACAGCCGTCTGGAAGCCCTTGCAAAGCTGTATAATCCCGACAAAATCACACCTGCAACAGTTGAATTCGTAGACATTGCAGGTCTTGTAAGAGGCGCATCCAAGGGTGAAGGCCTCGGCAACAAATTCCTTGCACACATCCGCGAGGTGGATGCCATTGTGCACGTTGTTCGTTGCTTTGAAAATGACGACATTGTGCATGTTGAGGGCAACATTGACCCCGTGCGTGATATTGAAACGATTAACCTTGAGCTGATTATGTCCGACACCGAGATTCTTGCACGCCGCATTGACCGCGACACCAAGGCCATGAAGGGCGACAAGAGCCTGGCTTCCGACATTGCATTCTTCAACCGCCTGAAAGAGAATCTTGACAATGCCGTCAACGCAAGAGCTGTTGAAATGGACGAAAAAGAAAGAGCACTTGCCGAAACGGTTGCGCTGCTTTCTCTCAAGCCCGTTATTTATGCCTGCAACATGAGCGAAGAGGATTTTGCAGGGGATCTGGAAGCAAATCCCTACTACAAGGCCGTTTGCGAGCTTGCCGCTGCAGAAGGCAGTGCCTGCCTTCCCATCTGCGCAGAGCTGGAAGCACAGCTTGCCGACCTGCCTGCAGACGAAAAGGAAATGTTCCTTGCCGACGCAGGTATCGAAAAGGGCGGACTGGATGTGCTGATTCAGAAGGGCTATGACCTTTTGGGTCTTATGTCTTATCTCACCGCAGGCAAGCCCGAGGTGCGTGCATGGACCATTCAGAAGGGCACCAAGGCTCCGCAGGCCGCAGGTAAGATCCACACAGACTTTGAACGCGGCTTCATCCGTGCAGAGGTGGTATCGTTTGATGACCTCATCCGTGAGGGCTCAACCACCGCCTGCAAGGAAAAGGGACTTATGCGCTCCGAAGGCAAGGAATATGTGATGCAGGACGGCGACATCGTTCTGTTCAGATTCAACGTATAAGGATGCCTATGAAGAATTTAGGAATCGGCAAAAGTGTGCCGCTTGATACAGATGAAACCGTTGTTGTGACATTGGTTGTTGATGAAAACGGCATCATCACCTCCTGCGGCTATTCCGCAGAAGGCAGCGCATACCTGGATGACTGTGCACGCACATTGTGCGATGTGTTGCCCGAAAAGCCTGTCATCGATGTGCTGCAGATGACCAACATGGCAATCGTTTATAATATGCAAACCGAATTGCCGCCCATGTATTTTTATTGCTCACACATGGCAACGGTTGCCGCCAAAAATGCCGCCAAGGATTATCTTCGCAAAAACGACATTCCGTTTGAAGATGACTCCTGCTGTTGTTGCACGGATTAACAAATCAGGGACTGCCAAAAAAGCAGTCCCTGAAATTTTTTATCTTTTTATTCTCCGCAAAGTCTGACAATGGCTTCAGCGAACATTTTTGCCGACAGCAGAAGTGTGTCAAGGTCGGCAAATTCGTCGGGGCCGTGCAGGCGGTAGTCCACACCCGGCATTTCACAGCCGAAGGCAACGCCGCCCTCGATGTGATGCACATAGGTTCCGCCGCCGATGGCAAAGGCTTCTCCCTTTTCGCCCGTGTACTGCTCATAAACCGACAGCAGTGTTTTGACGATCGGTGCATCCTTGGGTACATGGTGGGCGGGGATCATGTGAGCATCCTCGCGGAAGGCAAATCCTTCCTTTTTCAGAGCCGCATCCACCACATCGAACACATTTTCCTTGGTGGCACACACGGGAACACGGGTATCAAAGCAGGCAGTCAAGCCGTCCTCGAGCAGCTCGAGCACACCGAAATTGAAGGTCAGCTCCCCTGAGATTTCATCTTCCATGGCAATGCCGACACATTCACCCTTGGTATCACCGTGGGGGAACAATTTATTGAGTGTGTGAATCGCCTTTGTGGCTTCGCTGTCTGCAAGCGGAAGTGCACACAGAAGTGCAAGCAGTGCCGTCTGCGCATTGATGCCCTTGAACGGCTCGCTGGCATGGGCGGCAACACCCTCGGCGGTAATGACGAGCTTTTTGCAGCACACACCGCCCTCGCAGTTGAATTCCTCGGTCAAAACAAAATTTGCACCTGTTTTTGCCTTGTATTCATCGCACACGGGCTGCACCTGTGCGGCAGTCAAGCCGAGCAAAACAGCACTTGCCTTGCAGGGCACGATGTTCGGGGTCGTACCGCCGTTGATTTTCATCACACGGGGAATGGCATTGTCAGGCTCCCAGTTTTTGGAGAAATAAGGTGCAAATCTTCCCTTTTCAAGGTGAATCAGCGGATAAGCGGCATCGGGTGAGAAGCAATAAGGCAGGGTCGGACGCTTGGAGAAATAATATTCCATGTCCTCACTGCCTGTTTCTTCCGCACAGCCGAGCACAAGACGCACACCCTTTTTAAGTTCAATACCGCATTCGCGCACGGCTTCCATGGCATAGAGTGCCGCAAGAGCAGGACCCTTATCGTCCATGGTACCTCTGCCGAAGAGCTTGCCGTCTTCAACGGTCATTTCATAAGGCAGCTTGGTCCAGCCCTCCCCCTCGTCCACCACATCAAGATGGGCAAGAATCATCAAAGCAGGGTCTTCCCCTAAATCGGTTTCGCCTGCATAGTAATCGTAATTTGTCATGGCAAAGCCGTGCTCGGCACAGATGGCCATGGCCTCATCGAGTGCCTTTTTCGGGCCGTCCCCAAAGGGTGCACCGTCCTTGGCATCTTCACGCACACTGCGCACTTTTACCAACCGCGCAAGGTCCGAGAGAAAACGGTCTTTTTGGGAGTCGATATATTCATTGAAGTGCATTTTTATGTTCCTTTCTTCTTTAATTAAATCTTTCTTATTGCTATTTTACCCATATTCACTCATAAAGTCAACGCATTTTAAAACTCTCCGCCCAAACGAACGGAGAGTTATGTTTAAGTTATTTCTTATATGGGGAATGTTTGTTGTATATGTTTGCATAATAAATGTAGATATATTGCCCCATTGAACTTCTGCTTATTTTCAAAATTGGAAAATATCTATTCAAATCCTCACATAGCAAATCTATCATTAGATTTACGTCAAAATGTTTGCAACCAAAATCGTCATAACTTTTTCTACATTCACCTTTAATATTTTCTGTTGCATTTATATGTTTTACTTCTATTTCGTGAAATGAGAAGCATATTTGCGTATACGCTAACCACTCTGATGGCAATTCTTCTTTGCATTGCTCAGGCACAGCACTTACAATATTTTTTATCATTGAACAACAATACAAAAATATTTTTTTATAACTATCAGAATTATGCATTCCGTTTTTTGCTGTTTGCTTTTCTTTTTCCAGATTTTTTTCTCTTTCTGCTTTTTCATCACAAGACTTCACATGGCAAATTAAACCTATAAATCCTATAACACAAATAACAACAATTACAACAAGAATAACACCTATTACCGACAATGCGGATTCAATAAAACTAAAAATATTCAACGGCAAAATCATCTTTTTTTCTCCTTATATAGCAATTATACCAAATCGGGATATTTTCACTATACCATTTTGGTATTCTTTTGTCAAGAACATTTCAGGAGAGAAAAAATGCGACTGAAAGAATTGAGAACAAGCAAGGGCATATCGCAACTCAAACTTGCAATGGATCTGAATATGAATCAGAACAGCATCAGCCGTTATGAAACCCACGAACGGGAAGCGGATTACGAAACACTCATCAAGATTGCCGACTACTTCGATGTTTCCGTTGACTATCTGCTTGAAAGAACAGACAACCCGAAGCGATATAAATAAGAATCAACACACATTACAACACCCCCGTTTTTCAACGAGGGTGTTGCTTTTTTGGTTTTTACAGAAAGTTTGAGAATGTTGTAATTCAAAGCAATGTGTAAATTATGGTTTATCTTACTGACGGAACCCATCAAATCCTTGCCGCCCCTGAAAGGGGAGGTGGCGGCGAAGCCGTCGGAGGGGTTCAACCAAGTTTGCTTCAAACCCTTTAAGAAAGCCTGCTCTGACTTCATTAACCCCTCTGTCTGCGTTCCGCAGACATCTCCCCTTTCAGGGGCGACAAGGGGTGGGGGAGATCAGTCAGTGCGTAACCTTAACAGACCGCTAAACCGTAATTTATTTTTTTGCAATTATGCTTTGATTGTATATTTTCCTGCCGTCAGGGTAAAGCACCATTTACCGTTTTTCAGTTCTGCGTCTGCCTTCTCACCGTTGATTTCGAGTTGGTCAAGGCATTTGAAAATTTGCGCATCGGCGGTGCTGCCTTCGGGGATTTCAAAATCATAGACAAATCCGTCGCCGTCGGCTTTCCATGCGGCTTTGATGAGGCCTGCACGGGAATTGTATTCCGCTTCCGCAAAGGTGATTTTCTTTTGTCCTTCGGGAAGAGTTGTTCTCATATCGGGACGCGGAGAGAGAATGATATTCTTGAATGCAGGGTTCTTCGGGTCTGCACCGATGCCTGCAGCATACGCGAACATCCATTCCGCAACCGCACCGTAGGCATAGTGGTTAAACGAGTTCATGCCCACATCACCGAATCCCTTGGCAATGGTGTAAGAATTCCAACGCTCCCACACGGTGGTTGCACCCTGATTGACACTGTACAGCCACGACGGGTCGTTTTCCTGCAGCAGCAGAGAATAAGCAAGGTCATCCATGTCGAGTGCTGCAAGGGTCTGATTGAGAATACCTGCACCGACAAAGCCGCAGGACAGGGTGTAGTTATTTTCCGTAATCTTACGGCGCAGTTTTTCGGATTCTGCGGCACGGATGAAGGACGGAATGAGGTCAAACTTGAGTGCAAGCAGATAGGCTGTCTGCGTTTTTTCGGTTAAGCCGTCCTTGTCAATATACTTTTCGGCAAACACCTTTTTGAAGCGTGCGTGCTCCTTTGCATAGTATGCGGCACGGTCGGACTTGCCGAGAATATCGGAAATCTTTTTCATCAGGTCGAGCGCATAGGCATAGTAGCAGTCGGCGATATAGCGCTTGTCGGTGGTTTCGTAGCACAGCCAGTCGCCGAATGCGGTGCCCGGACCCTCGGGCTTGCGCTTTTTCAGGAAGCGCATATATTTTTCCATGGAGTCAAAATGCTCTGCGAGAATATCAACCGAGTTGAATTTGAGATACATCATGTAAGGCACGATGATACCTGCTTCACCCCATGCGGCATTGCTGCCCTCGTTGTCGAAAACATTGGGGATAACGTCACCGTAGCCACCCTTTTTGGTCTGGGTGTCACGGGCATCACGCAGCCATTTCTTGAAAAAGCTTTCCGTGTCGGCAATGTAGCTGCCTGCACCGCAGAACACCTGCGTGTCCCCTGTCCAGCCGAGGCGCTCGTCACGCTGCGGACAATCGGTGGGCACACTTAAATAGTTGCCGCGAAGCCCCCACACAATATTGGAAAAGAGCTTATTGACCTTTTCATCCGAGCAACGGAAGGAGCCGATTTCATCATTATCGCTGCCGATGACCTCACCTGTGATGCCGAGAATTTCAACATCGTTATCGGCACTGATTTCAAGATAGCGGAAGCCGTAGAAGGTGTGGCAGGGTGCAAATTCCTCTTCGCCGTTTCCGTTTGCAATGTAAACAAGTCGGGAAAGAGCGGAACGGTAATTCTTGATATAGGCGCTGCCCTTGGCATAGTCGTTGCCGCGGTCCTTTTCACCGCTGTCGTTGAGCAGCTCCGCAAACAAGAATTCAATGCGTGTGCCTGCAGCTGCCTTGATACGCAAAGCAGGTCTGCCGACCATATTCTGCTCCATATCGAGAATGAGATTCTCACCTTTTTTCAAAAGACCGCATTCGCAGCCGTCCCCTGCCTTTTCACGGCAGACCTTGATTTTGCCGTAGTCGGTTCCGTTTTCCACAATGCCGTCATACACGGTTGCCTTCTGCGGCTTGCGGTTGAATTGCGCACGCACACGGATGGGCGCACCCGAGGCAGGCACGATTTCCCCCTTGAAATCACGGCAGGCTTTTGCCGTTTTCCAATCGGCATCTTCACGGCACTGTCGGGCATCGTAAAGCACACCGTCCCAGATTTCGGCTGAGCGGTAGGGGCCTGTGACGGCTGTCTGCCATGAGCGGTCGGTAGGGATTGTCTGCTTTGCGTCGTCTACGAAATCAATTGCGATTTCACCGCAGAATGCAGGGGTTTTGTAGCCGTAGGAGCCGAAGCTGATACGGCCTGCATACCAGCCCGAGGATACCTCGGCAATGATGCAGTTTTTGCCCTCCTGAAGCAGATTTGTAATGTCGTAGGTGAATGCCATGACGCGTTTTTTGTATTCGGTCCAGCCGGGCTTGAGCTCATCAAAGGTACCATTGTCGCTGACACGAACACCGTTGACATACAGCTCAAAAATACCCAGTGCGGTTGCGGTAATAACAGCCTTGCTGACTGTGCGTTCAAGCTCGATTTCCTTTTTGAAGCACATGACACCGCCGTTATCGGGCATAGGCAGCTCACGGGAATTGTAGGTCATGTTTGCCCACGGCTTTTTCTTGTTGACGGTAAAGTCGCGGTTTGTGATGAACAAAGCATTTTTTAACATAAAAGCACCTCCGAAGAGTAATCAATTATTTCTTAGTTCTGCCAATAAAGCTTCTTTTTCATTTGCAAGAGTTCCGTCTGTGACGGCTTCGAGTAAGTGTTTGAGCGTTTTGCCGATTTCTTTGGGCTCATAGCCCAAGGCCAACAAATCATGTCCGTTCACGGCAAGGTCGGTCACAAGCAGGCACGGTTTTTCCGCCTGCAATCGCAAAACGATTTCCTCCAATCGGTCAGCCGACGGGCATTCTTCATGCATTCTTGTGCCTGTTCCCTTGCTGTCGGCCCGCATGAGCCTTGCCAACAACAAAAGCTCCTCAGCAGACTGCGTACGCAGAAGCCTTTTGACGGTTTTTTCGGTAAAGTCACCAAACAGGCGGTCATGCCAATCCACTAAAAACAGAACGGTACGGCGGGTGGCATTGTCGCTTTTGAGCCGTCTTAAGGCCGCATCCGCTTTCTGCACGGAAAATTCACGGTGGTTATAAAAATGACCGATGCCGTTTTCATCCTGCGAAAAGGTATCTGCCTTGCCGAAATCGTGAAACAGGGCAGCCAGCCGCAAAACAGGGTCGGCCTCACACAAGGCAACCGTTTTTGCCGTGTGGGTATACACATCAAAAAGATGATGCGGATTGTGCTGCATGAGCCCCACAATGTCGGTCATTTCGGGTAAAATACAGCAGAACACATCGGGAAACTGCAGCAAAATCCGTTCTGCTCCCACGCCGCACAGCAGCTTTTTAAGCTCAACAAAAATACGCTCAACGGAAATATTTTCGAGCAGCTTCACATTGCGGTGAATGCTGTCGGCTGTTTTTTCTTCAATTTCAAAATCAAGGGTCGAAGCAAAGCGCAGTGCACGCATGATGCGAAGTGCATCTTCATTAAAACGGCGGTCAGGCTCACCGACGCAGCGGATGATTTTGTTGTGCAGGTCTTGTTGGCCGCCGAACAAATCCACAAGCCCCTCCTGCTGACCGTAAGCCATGGCGTTAACAGTAAAATCCCGCCGCGACAGGTCCTCGGCAAGGTTTCGTGTAAAGGTCACCGCTGTGGGATGGCGATTGTCCTTATATTCGCCGTCGGTGCGGAATGCCGTGATTTCGACATTGTTGCCCTCGCTCACTACGGTCAGGGTGCCGTGTTTGAGCCCCGTTTCGATGCAACGAAAATCCGAAAAGACGGTAAGCATCTCCTGCGGAGTGGCATTGGTGGTCAGGTCATAATCCCCCGGTATTTTCCCGAGCAGGGTATCACGCACACAGCCGCCCACAGGATAGCCTGCAAATCCGCATTCCGACAGACGGTCAAGCAATACCGTGATGTAAGACGGCAAATTCATTATGCAAGAACCTTTGCAACCGCCTTGGCAACAGCAGACGGAATGTTTTTGTCTGCCATGCAGGGGCGGTGTGCTTCATCGGCAAAAATCAGCACAAAATCGCCTGCCTGCAGGGTCACACTTGTCTGTGCTTCTGCATCAGCAAAGAATGCAATATCGCTGTCTGCATATTTGTCCTCGGTGACGCAAAGCTTGTCGGCATCAATGAGGTCAATGCGCTCCGCACCCGAAAGGACATACTGAATATCAATGTATTTTTTGTGATTTTCATACTTACATTCGTCATGGGTTTTGGTGGTGTAGGCTGCCATGTTGACGAAAATGCTGTCGCCGTCCACGGTGTAGCGACCGGGCTCGCTTTCCGCGGTCAGAGCCTTGAGCTGTTCAAATGCAGCCTTGAAGGAGGGATGAATGCCGTAATATTTTTCACAGTTTTTAATGTTGTCGATGATCATATGGGTCAGTCCTTTCTGAATTCTGAATTTGTATTTTTTTCAAAAGTGTGATTTTAATCACATAATTTATGCAAAAAAGTGTGATTAGAATCACATAATTTATGAAATTTATGTGATTCTGCTTGCATAATGCATTTTTTTTGTGTATAATAAAAAAATGAAAGGCGGGATTGTTTTGCAAAGATTACTTCTTGATAAATTGATCAAATGGAAAAATTCACCACGCAGAAAACCCTTGATTTTAAAGGGCGCACGGCAAGTCGGTAAAACATGGCTTTTAAAAGAGTTCGGAAAACAGTTTCCGGGCGGTTGTGCATATATCAACTTTGATAAAGATATTGAATATAAGCAGTTTTTTGAGACCACAAAAGATGTTCACCGCATCATGAAAAATCTGTCTCTCGCATGCATGACCCCCATCACACCCGACACGCTTTTGATTCTGGATGAAATTCAGGCGTGTCCGGAAGCGCTCAACACCTTAAAATATTTTTGCGAAGATGCCTCTGAATACTGTGTTGTCAGCGCAGGCTCGCTTTTAGGCTTGCAACTGACACAAGGGTTTCCTGTCGGCAAAGTGGATTTCATAGAAATGGGCCCGATGATCTTTACGGAATTCCTGTTGGCAAACGGTGACGAACAATATGTTGACTATCTGCATGGTATTGATGCAATCGAAAACATTCCCGATGCTTTTTTTAATCCTTTGGTTGAAAAACTGAAAATGTATTTCATTACCGGCGGCATGCCGGAATCGGTACTGGTATGGACACAGTACAAAGATGCAAAAGCCGTTGAACAGGTTCTTTATGATATTCTGAATTCTTATGAACGTGATTTTGCAAAGCATGCACCGCACTTTGATGTGCCGAAAATCTCGCTGATCTGGAATTCTTTGCCATCACAGCTTGCAAAAGAGAATAAAAAGTTTTTATACTCCGCCGTCCGAACGGGCGCAAGAGCAAGAGAATATGAAAATGCATTGCTATGGCTGAAAAATGCCGATCTTGTTAAAAAAATAAACAAAATTTCAAAACCGAATCTTCCGCTTTCGGCTTATGATGATCTTGATTCTTTCAAAATTTATATGAGCGATGTAGGGCTTCTGCGCCGGCATTCGCAACTTGCACCGTCTGCCTTTACGGAAGACAACCGACTGTTTACGGAATTCAAGGGAGCATTGACCGAAAACTTTGTTTTACAAAGCCTGTCACAGAATTTTGAAGTATCCCCGCGCTATTGGGCAGAACATCCTTATGAGGTGGATTTCATCATACAGCGTGAAAATACGGTCATCCCGATTGAATGCAAAGCAGGGGTTAATGTAAAGGCAACCAGCATCAAAAAGTATGCGCAAAAATACGACCGGGAAACTCCGCTTATCATCCGTCTTTCGCTTCGCAATTTGTCTTTGGACGGTAACATTCTCAATGTACCGCTGTTCATGATCGACGAACTGGATCGGCTCATTGACTTGATTTTAGCATAATTCTATCTGCAACGCAACATCCAACGCCCAATTTTGCATAGGTACAAAGAGTTTTTCTTTTGCATTTTCAATCGCAACCCATTCCAAAACATGATCCATTTCTTGCGATTTCTGAATCTGTCCGGACAATATACCTGCATAATAGATCTGCATGGGATGAAAATATCCGATTTCAGGATGCAGCAAGAAGGCTTCAGCAGAACAAAGGACTTTACCGACAACAGCAGTACAGCCGATTTCTTCAAGACACTCTCGGCAGATTGCCTGCACATCTGTTTCACCGTCTTTTATACCGCCTCCCAAAAGAAACAAGCCTTTCGGGGTACGCACAAGGGCAACCTTTCCGTCTTGTATCGGAATCAGATATGCACCGGAGCGATCTGTATATGTTTTATTATCTTCTTTTCTTCCAAAAATCCTGTGCATAAATATCCTCCTGTTCACCAAGCAAAAAAAGAGCCATGGCATGGCTCTTTTTTGTTTATAATTCGTCGATATAATGGCAAGCTGCAAGGGCGGCTACCGAGCCGTCTGCGCAGGCGGTGGTCAACTGACGCACCGACTTTGAGCGGCAGTCACCTGCCACAAAAATGCCTTCGGTGGTGCTCTTGCAATCCTCGCCGATGTCGGCATAGCCCCACTTATTCAGCGGCAGCACATCCGCAAAGGGCTCGGTTTCGGGCACAAGACCCACGGCAATGAACAGACCGTTGACGGCAAGGGTGTTTTCTTTACCGTTTTCGGTGTTCTTTACGGTGATGCCTGTCAGCTCGTCTGCACCGAGCAGGCCTGTTACAAGGGTGTTGAAATGCACACTCACATTTTCACGCTTGGTGAGAATGTCGGCAAGCTTGCGTTCCCCCGTGAAATCGGCAAGATTCTGAATGACGGTAACGGATTTGCACACTTCGCTGAGCAGAATCGCCTCCTGCAAAGCAGAATTTCCGCCGCCGACAATGGCAACATCCTGACCTGCAAAGAAGCTGCCGTCGCAAACAGCACAGAACGAAATGCCGTTGCCGATGAAATCTTCTTCACGGTCAAGCCCCAAAAGGCGGTGCCTTGCACCGGTGGCAATGATGACAGCCTTTGCTTCATAGGCTTCGTCATCGCAGACAACACGGAACATTCCGTCTGCTTTTTCTATTTTTTCCACCGTGCCGACCGTCAGCTCAGCACCCATGGCAATGGCATGGTCTGTGAACTGCTCGGCAAGCTCCATACCGCTGATTTCGGTATTTCCGGGGAAGTTTTCGACCTTCGGCGAGTAGGTGATCTGCCCGCCGAAGCCGCCTTTTTCAATAACAAGTACGCTTTTTCCGGCACGGCAGGCGTACACTGCGGCGGTAAGACCCGCCGGACCCGCACCGACTACGATAATATCGGTCATAAATCAAATACCTGTGATGTAGGTCTTGACACCTGCAACACCTGCGTATTTCACAGCATTGCCGCCGCTGACAACAACAAGTGTGGGTGCCTGCTTGAGACCGTATGCCTTTGCAAGCTCTTCGTTTTCTTCCACGAGCAGCTCAACATATTCAATGCCTGCCTTTGCAAGCAAGGGCTTTGCAGCCTTGCAGTTGGGGCAGTTCTTCTTGGTGAAGAAGTAGATGCCGTCCTGGCTTTCGGTCTTCTGCACATCGTCTGCAGCCTTTTCTTCCTTGGGACCTGCGTGGGTCAGCTTGGAATTTTCAATGTCGTAGACCTTTCTTTCCTTGAATTCCTGGGTCTTGCCGTCGTTCCAGTTCTGAACGGGACGATAGTAGCCTGGGATACGGCTGTAGACCTCGGTCTTTTCACCGCATTCGGGGCAGGTGTACTGCTCACCGACAATGTAGCCGTGGTGACGGCAGACAGCATAGGTCGGGGACATGGTGTAGTAAGGCAGACGGTAGTTTTCGGCAATCTTGCGAACAAGATTTGCAGCAGCCTTCCAATCGGGCAGCTTTTCGCCGAGGAATGCGTGGAAAACGGTACCGGAGGTGTAGAGGGTCTGCAGCTCATCCTGATGGTCAAGGGCTGTGAAGATATCTTCGGTGTAGCTGACAGGCAGGTGGGAGCTGTTGGTGTAATAGGGAGTGCCGTCATCCTGGGCAGCAGTGATGATGTCGGGATAACGTGCAACGTCATGCTTTGCGAAACGGTAGGTGGTGGACTCTGCAGGAGTGGCTTCGAGGTTGTAAAGGTCGCCGTACATTTCCTGATAGTCGGAAAGGCGCTCACGCATGTGGTTAAGAACATCCTTGGAGAACTGGAAGGTCTTTTCGTCGGTGATGTTCTTGCCGAGCCATTTTGCGTTCAGACCCACTTCGTTCATACCGATCAGACCGATGGTGGAGAAGTGGTTGTCGAAGGTGCCGAGGTAGCGCTTGGTGTAGGGATACAGGCCTTCGTTGAGCAGCTTGGTGATGATGGTTCTCTTGATTTTCAGAGAACGGGCAGCAATGTCCATCAGGTGGTCAAGGCGCTTGTAGAAGTCACCGATATCGGTTGCAAGATAAGCGATTCTGGGCATATTGATGGTTACAACGCCGACAGAGCCGGTGCTTTCGCCGGAGCCGAAGAAGCCGCCGCCCTTTTTGCGAAGCTCACGAAGGTCCAGACGCAGACGGCAGCACATGCTGCGCACATCGCTGGGCTCCATGTCGGAGTTGATGTAGTTGGAGAAGTAGGGAGTGCCGTATTTTGCGGTCATTTCAAAGAGAAGACGGTTGTTTTCCTTATCGGACCAGTCAAAGTCACGGGTGATGGAGTAGGTGGGGATGGGATACTGGAAGCCGCGGCCGTTGGCATCGCCTTCGATCATGGTTTCGATGAATGCCTTGTTGACCATATCCATCTCAGCCTGGCAGTCGCCGTAGGTGAAATCCTGCTCCTTGCCGCCGACAATAGCGGGTCTGTCCTTCAGGTCAGCCGGAACAACCCAGTCAAGGGTGATGTTCGAGAACGGAGCCTGTGTACCCCAACGGGAGGGAGTGTTGACACCGAAGATGAAGCTTTCGATGCACTTCTTGACGTCGCGGTAGGAAAGGTTATCCTTCTTTACGAAGGGAGCAAGATAGGTATCAAACGAGGAGAATGCCTGTGCGCCTGCCCATTCGTTCTGCATGATGCCAAGGAAGTTGACCATCTGATTGCAAAGCGTTGCAAGGTGGGATGCAGGAGCAGAGGTGATTTTTCCGGGAACACCGCCGAGGCCTTCTTCAATCAGCTGACGAAGAGACCAGCCTGCGCAGTAGCCGGTGAGCATGGAAAGGTCATGCAGGTGAATATCGCAGTTGCGGTGTGCATTTGCGATTTCATCGTCATAAATTTCGCTCAGCCAGTAGTTTGCGGTGATGGCACCGGAGTTGGAAAGAATCAGACCGCCGACGGAATAAGTGACGGTGGAGTTTTCCTTAACGCGCCAGTCGGTGACCTTGACATAGCTGTCAACGATTTCCTTATAGTCAAGGATGGTGGATTTCATGTTACGGATTTTTTCGCGCTGACGGCGATAGAGAATGTATGCCTTGGCAACATCATCGTAACCGGCCTTGATCAGCACGGATTCAACGGAGTCCTGCACATCCTCAACCTGCACAAGGCCGTCCTTGATTTTGGGCTCAAACTCACTCGTTACCTTCAGAGCGAGGAAATCAATAATGCCGGGGACAAACTGTTTGTTCTGGGCTTCGAAAGCCTTGGTGATGGCAGCAGCGATTTTCTGGATGTCAAATTCCGCAATTTTGCCGTCTCTTTTTACTACCTGATACATAAGCGGTTCTCCTTTTTCAGAATTTATGTAAATTTTTAACAAACGATTTCTTACCCCTTAAGGGGAGCATGGGTATAATAACATAACCACAATACCTTTGTCAAGATATTGTGGCAAAATTTTAAAAATCTTTTTTGTGAATCTATATCTTGTGGTGTGTCAAATGCCCCGAATTTCTGCAAAAGGTGCTGCAAACCGCGCAGAATCAAGCATTTCACGCATTTGTGCGTCCGAAAAACCCACACAAGAGGCATCTATGAGGTCGCCCGAATCCTTAAAGGATTGCAAAAACCACCGTTTTGCCCCCTGCAGGCGCTGTGACATAGCTGCAAGGTCCTCTTTGGTGTGAAAATTCTTCACAAGTGTGGTGCGGAATTCGTAATCGACATGATTTTCAAGCAGAAAATCAATGCTTTCCTCTATATCGGCAAGCATTTTTTCATCAATACCTGCGGTAAGCGGATATTTTTCTTTTGTATTCTTGACATCCATTGCAACATAGTCAACCAGACCTTCACCGACAATTTCGCGAAGCACATCGGGCTTGCTGCCGTTGGTGTCGAGCTTGACTGCAAAGCCGAGTGCACGGATTTTCTTAAGAAAAGGTATAATATCCTTTTGCAGCAACGGCTCACCGCCTGTGACGGCAACACCGTCAAGCAGCCCCTGCCTTTTGCTTAAAAATGAAAAGAAGGCATCCTCGGTGCAAACAGGCTGTGCGTCAATGTGGGTCACAAGTGAGGCATTGTGGCAGAACGGACAGCGGAAATTGCAGCCTGCGGTGTACACCGTGCAGGCAGTATGCCCCGGAAAATCGAGCAATGTCAGCTTTTGCAGGCCTTGAATAATCATCAGGCTGTCCCCTCTCGTTTTTTTGCTTTTCGCAATATAATATAATGAAATGCTTTGATTTTCAATGATACTCTGTTTTGTTGTACTTGTCAATGCGGCGAAAGGCACAAAAAAAAGCCGATATTTTTGGCTCACTTTTTCACACTACCGCGGCAGAAAAACGGTTGATTTTTCTTTTTTTATATGTTATTATATACAGTGCAATAACAGCCAATGGCTGTGTAAGGAGGAAATTACATGAAAAAGTATCTTGCTGTTTTCCTTGCAGCACTGATGATGCTGTCTGTCTGCTTCATCCCCGCAGGTGCAACGGAAACCGAAGAAAGCAATGTCAACCTTGTTGAGGCAAAAACCTATGCCGATCTCGTTGAACTGGGCATGGAGGAAACACAGTATCCCACCATCATGCTTCCCGGCATCAACCACTCCGTATACTATGTAGATAATGACAAGGACGGCGTTGCTGACGTTGACGCTGCAGGCGCTACCCTTGAAAGCGGTCTGCTGCTGATGAACACAGCTGACCTTGTAGGCACCATCCTCAAGGATCTTGTGGGTCCTCTGCTGGGCACCCTGATGTTCCAGACCGACATGGGCCTGACCGATGCTATCTATGACCTTGTAGGCGAAGTTTTCTGCTACATGGCAATGAATGAAAACGGTGAACCCGTAAACAATATCGGTGTTTACGATTATCAGACTCCCGTTTCCCTTTGGGATGAAGACACCAAGGGCTGGTTCTACAACATGATGCCCATGCAGCCCTACACCTCCATTCCTTATGAAAGCGGTGTCGAAGGCGGCAACAACACCCTCGAAGATATGACCTACCTGTGCACCTTCCCGCTTCTGGGCAACACCATGGAATCTGCACAAAAGCTCAAGGACATGGTTGACAGACTTGCTGCCGAATACGGCAAGGTCAACCTTTGCGCAGTCAGCCTCGGCGGTACCCTTCTGACCGCATACCTTGATATTATTGAAGAAGAAGACCTCGCAAAGATCAACCACATCATCGGCTTCGTTGCCGTTATGGACGGCACAAGCATCATCGCTGACTTCTATGCAAGAGAATGGTCCCTTGCAGAAGAAAAGGTTTACCACAGCTTCTTCCCGTATCTCATGGAGCAGCTCGGCGAAGATGCAATGCTCGGCTACATCATCAACGTTGCCATCCGCATTTTCCCGCAGAAGGTTCTTGAAAACATCATCTCTGCCGCATTCGAAGGCATTCTTGATACTCTGCTTCTCAACGACCCGCAGTTCTGGGCAACCGTTCCCAAGGACCGCTACGAAGAGCTTGCCGACAGATACCTTGCAGAAGGCTCCGTCATGCGTGAAAAGACCGACCGCATGCAGCAGGCCAGAATGAACCTGGAAGACACCCTTCTGACCGCTAACGAAAAGTACGGTGTGAAGGTTTCCACCGTCAGCGGCTACAATATGCGCTTTGACCAGGGCGAATATGCTTTCTTCGGTCTTGTAAAGAGCGTTGACTTCGTCAACTCCGATGCTATCATCGATGTAAAGTCCACCTCTCTGGGCGCTACCGCAGGTGCACCGCACCAGACCATTGAGGCTGCAGGTCTGCTCAAGGAAGACAGCGTTCTGACTCCCGACGGTCTTCTTGACATCTCCACCTGCCTGTTCCCGAACTCCGCATTCTTCTTCAAGGGTCAGCACCATGAAATCGGCAGAAACGACAACGCAATCAAGCTTGCTGCTCTGCTTATGACAGGTGCAATTGACGATGTTAACGATACTGCGCTGTATCCGCAGGTCAACGGCACACGCAACTCCCGCAGAATCGTCCGTCCCGACGGTGGCTACCTTGTCCGTGCAGAAGAAATTCTTGCAAACGAAGAAGGTCTTTACACTGCAGAACAGCTTGCAGCTGTGCAGGAGGCTTATGACTTCGCTTGTGATGTTATTGATGACACCATCTGCGATGCAGAGCTGACAACGGAAGCAGAAAATGCTCTTTATGACGCCTTTGTTATCTGCGGTCTTGAATCTCCCCGTGAAGAAGGCACTGATTTCTTCACCAACCTGCTGACCAAGATCTTCAAGAGAATGAGCGACGGTCTGTGGGCAAGAAGAGGCGCTTCCGGCTTCTTTGAGCTGCCCGACATGGCTGAAGACATTGTAGACGAAATCATCGGCTAAATCAAAAAAAACATATAGAAAGAACGCACTCCCGGGTGCGTTCTTTTTTTGCACAATTTACGAAAAAAGTGCTCTCACCGGGTCGGTGAAGCACTTTTTTGCAATTCCCTGCTATAAAACACTTCCATGCTTTGTTTTCATTCTTTCTGCACTCTTGCGGAAAAATTCTACTTCCCAAAATTAAAAAAATATTGATTTTGGGAAGCGAATGTGGCATAATAATAATGTGAGGTGACTTACCATGAAACTGATTGAAAGAAAACAATACTTAGATAAAATGACAGGAGTAATCGGCATACCCGACATTAAAGTGCTGACAGGTGTAAGACGGTCCGGCAAATCAAAGCTTTTGGAAGCATTCAAAGCCTACGTACAAATGAACATTCCAACCGCTAATATTATTCATATTAACTTCAATCTGTCTAAATATGATCATCTTAAAGAATATAAGGCTCTTAATGAATATATTGAAAACAATTACATCGAGGGTAAGGACAATTTTGTTTTAATTGACGAAATTCAAATGTGTGCCAACTTTGAACTATGCATAAACAATTTACACGCATCTGAAATGTATGATATTTATATTACGGGGTCCAATGCTTTTTTGCTTAGTTCTGATTTGGCAACCTTGTTTACCGGAAGAACATTTGAAATCAAAGTGTATCCGTTTTCTTTTGCCGAATATGTTCATTACTTTGAATTGACAGATAAATACACTGCATTTGATAGCTATATGCTGGACGGCGGCTTGGCAGGCTCTTATCTGTACAAGGAACAGGAAAATAAATACGATTATATTGAAAATGTTTTCGATACCCTGATTTTAAGAGATATCCGGCAAAAATATAAAATAAAAAATCCTGCTTTGATGGACAAAACATCTCAATTCTTAATGGATAATATATCCAACTTAACCTCGGCAAGAAGTATTTCTGATACACTCACATCAAACAAGGATAACATCAATCACAAGACGGTCGGAAACTATCTGCAATTTCTTTGCAACGCTTTTGCCTTCTATAAGTTCAGCAGGTACGATATTAAAGGAAAAAAATATTTGACTTCTAACGACAAGTATTATTTAAGCGACCACGCCTTCCGCTATGCCAAGCTCGGTACAAAAAATTCAGATAATGGCAGAGTGATTGAAAATATCGTTGCTATGGAATTGCTCAGACGTGGCTATGAGGTTTATGTCGGTGTCTTATATAAAAAAGAGATTGATTTTGTGGCTTTAAAACGAAACGAAAAGATTTATATTCAGGTTTCGGATAATATAACCCATCCTGACACTTTTCAGCGAGAAGTCGAGCCTCTGCTTAAAATCAAAGATGCCTATCCCAAAATGGTGATAGCACGAACAAGAAACCCTGAATATCAATATGAGGGGGTTAAGGTTATTGATGTGGCAGATTGGTTACTGAGCAAGTAACCACTTCCCAAAATTGAAAAAATATCAAAAACGGGTAATAACAAAAGTGCTCTCACCTGCTCGGGTGAAAGCACTTTTCTAGTTTTTCATAAAAGTTAAAATACAGCTTCGCGATGACCCGGGTGTTCCATCACTGCACATCCCCTGAACAGACTAATTCAGTCTGCGCCATAGTTCAATGTTTTCGTTTCCGCGAATATATTGCCCTTTGGGCAGATCTTTGTTTTTAAGGTTATAATGTTTTCTGTTTTTTCCTGCATAAACATAAGACAAATCCAGACAGGGAGATAAATCTCCGTCCGCCACATTCACACTAAATATGAATGTCTTGAGATTCTTCATATTTTTAAGAAAATGCAAATCGGGCAAGACATTCTCTCCCGTAAGTTCAAGCAATTCTAAATTTTCCAGCTCTTGTAAAACCGAAAAGTCTTCAATTTTCGGACAGTGATCAATCCGCAGTGCCCTGAGTGTATTTTTTACTTTTTTCAAAGCGCTGATATCCCGCAATGAACGGTTATAATGCAAATATAAACATTGCAGTTTCGGTGACTTTTGTATTCCTTCCAGCGTTTCTGTTTTGCTCTGAAAGATTGAAAGTGTATCCAAAAGCGAACTGTTGAATGCTTCGGAAAGATCTCTTTTTTTATAATCAGTCAATCCCAGACTTTTCAACGTTTCAACCGTATTGTAATTTTTATAGCCGTCATTTGTCACATGTACACTTTCAAGACCATGGATCGCAGCGCAATCAATCTGTGTGCAAAACTCTTCTTTTCTGCCATAAGCAGTTGCACATTGTATGCTTTTTATTTGCGGCATACTATACAATGGGGAATAATCAAAATTGTTGCCGCAATCATCAGGCGGAATAATGCGCAAATATTTCAGAGTCGGACAGTTTGTAATAAAATCGATATTTTCAGCTATTATGAAAGCTTTTTCAAGTTTGTGTGCATTTATGAAATCAATCTGTTCTTGCAAACTGTACGAGGATGCGATTATGCCTGACGAGAAACAAGGCGCATCGGACGGATCTTTCATTACAATGGTATCAAATACATTTGCGGGATGTGTGATGGAAGTAAAAACAAAACCATCCCTTACAATATATCGATTGGCTAAAGCACAGGGAGAGGTAATTACGTCATGAATATCAATCATCAGAATATCCCCTTTCCGAACAATTCATCTGAATTGAAAATGCAAAAAGTGCCTTCACCAAAATGCGATGAAAGCACTTTTGTTTTAACTTATTTTACAACGATGTTGACAAGCTTGCCCTTGACATACAGTTCCTTGACAACGGTTTTGCCGTCAATTGCTTCCTGCACGGCGGGCTGTTCTTTTGCGAGTGCAATGGCATCGGCGGCTTCTGCGTCGGCGGCAATGTTCAGACGGGCGCGGATTTTGCCGTTGATCTGCACTACGATTTCAATAACATCATCCTTGCACTTTGCTTCGTCCCATGTCGGCCATGCAGCAAGGCTGACGAGGTCGGAATACCCAAGCTGCTCGTTGATTTCTTCGGCAACGTGCGGTGCAAAGGGGCAAAGAATGCGGATGAAGGTGTAAAGCTCGTCCTTGGTGAGGGTCTTTACTTCGTAGATCTGATTGAGCAGGGTCATCATGGCAGCGATTGCCGTGTTGAACTTCATGCTTTCAATATCCTCGGTGACCTTCTTGACGGTGCGATGGAAGGCACTTTCAAGAGCAGGGGTTGCACCCTCGCCGTTTGCCATGTTCACAAGGTCAGCGATTCTGTCAATAAAGCGCTTGCAGCCCTTTACGGAGCTGTCAGACCAGGGAGTTGCTGCGCCGTAGTCACCCATGAAGAGGATGTATGTACGCAGAACGTCAGCCCCGAAGCCGTCGATAACCTCGTTGGGGTCAACGGTGTTGCCGCGGGATTTGGACATTTTTTCGCCGTCGGGACCAAGGATAAGACCCTGTGCGGTTCTCTTTGCATAGGGCTCGTCGGTGTTGACCTCGCCGATATCAAACAGGAACTTATGCCAGAAACGGGAATAAATCATGTGACGGGTAACGTGTTCCATGCCGCCATTGTACCAGTCAACCGGCATCCAGTAGTTGAGCTTTTCGGGGTCTGCAATTGCCCTGTCGTTGTGGGGGTCGATATAGCGCAGGAAGTACCAGGACGAGCCTGCCCACTGGGGCATGGTGTCGGTTTCGCGCTTTGCATCGCCGCCGCACTGCGGACACTTGCAGTTTACGAAAGCATCAATCTTTGCAAGGGGGCTTTCGCCGCCTTCACCGGGCTCAAAGTTTTCAACTGCAGGCAGACGCAGCGGAAGCTCCTCTTCGGGAACAGCAACCATGCCGCACTTTGCGCAGTGAACAATCGGAATGGGCTCACCCCAATAGCGCTGACGGTTGAATGCCCAGTCCTTCATCTTGTACTGAACACCCTCTTCACCGATGCCCTTTTCTTCGAGGGCTTCAATCATGCGCTTGATGGAATCCTTTTTGTTGGTGAAGCCGTTGAGGAAGTCGGAGTTGACCATTTCACCGTCACCTGTGTAGGCTGCTTCTTCAATGTTGCCGCCCTTGATGACCTCGATGATGTCGATGCCGAACTTCTTTGCAAAATCGTAGTCACGGTCATCATGTGCAGGAACTGCCATGATTGCACCCGTGCCGTAGCCCATCATAACATAGTCAGCGGTGTAAATCGGGATTTCCTTGCCGTTGACGGGATTGATTCCGCAGATGCCGTCGATGCGGACACCTGTCTTTTCCTTGACGAGCTGTGTTCTCTGGAATTCGGTCTTCTTGGCGCATTCTTCCTTGTATGCGTCAAGCTCGGCAATGTTTTTGATCTGCTCTCTGTATTTTTCAATCATGGGATGCTCGGGCGCAATGACCATGAAGGTAACACCGAACAGAGTGTCGGGTCTTGTGGTGTAAATACGCAGGGTTTCGCCCTCTTCGCCGCCCTTGACGGAGAAGTTGACGAAGGCACCTGTGGACTTGCCGATCCAGTTGACCTGCTGCTGCTTGACCTGCGGCAGATAGTCAACATCCTCAAGACCTGTGAGCAGTCTGTCGGCATACTTGGTGATGCGCAGATACCATACGTCCTTGGACTTCTGCACGATAACGGAGTGGCAGATATCACACTTGCCGCCCAGGGAGTCCTCATTGGAAAGAACGACCTTGCAGTGCGGACAATAGTTGACGAGGGCGGTGTCACGGAAAACAAGACCCTTTTTGAACATTTCAAGGAAAATATGCTGTGTCCAGCGATAGTAGTCCTCGTCGGTGGTGTCGATGGTTCTTGTCCAGTCAAAGGAGAAGCCGACGCGCTTGAGCTGGCTTGTGAACTTCTCGATGTTTTTGTCGGTCAGAATTCTGGGGTGTGTATTGAATTTGATGGCAGAGTTTTCGGTGGGCAGACCGAAGGCATCAAAGCCGATGGG